>CAZBFD010000046.1:0-10841 GCA_964491055.1 uncultured Eubacterium sp. | reverse complement strand
AGCGAGAACTCGAACATGAGCGATGAGTAATCCGTAATGCATATGTCGCTCACCGTCATGAGCTCGTTTATATCCATCCCGCTCCCGTGCGTCATGTCGAATGCGAATGAATCCCTGTATTCTTCCGGTATCTCCGGCAGCTTCTTAGCTGTCTGGTGGTGCTTGATGATCAGTATGTACCTGTCGGACAGCTTTTCAGCAAAAGCCTTGATATCAAGCTCATCCGGCGCGTATCTTTCAGGCTCCAGCCCCCGGAACGTCGGCGCGTAAAGGATCACCTTCTTATCCTCAGCTGCCGGTATCCTTTCATAGAGCTTTCTCCGGCACTTCTCCCTGTAGGCGTCGCTGAAGAACTCATCCGTCCTGCTCACACCGATCGCCTTTATCTCAGGCGCGCCTGGCTCTCGTCCCATGAACTCCTCGAACACTGGGCGCTCTGCCTCGCTCGGAATCGTTACGAGATCATATCCGGAGAATTCAGGATACTCTTTGTATTCCTCAAGCGTCTTGAACTCCGGCCCCTCCATTCCGGCGGTGCTCATGCCAAGTCCTTTGATGATGCCGCACCCATGCCAGAGCTGGATCAGCTTCGTCTCCTTACGTATATCAATGTACCCGAAATACTCATTGAATTCGTGGGTGATCACAGCCCTTGCAGTCGCCATCTCCTTGATGAACTCCGCGCAGTTGTTGTATTCCTCCGTGAGAGGCACGCGGCCGTGATACAGCTCACACAGCCTGACCTCGCTCTTCCCCAGCGCTTCAAGCGTCCTGTAGAGGTGCCTGCAGCTCGGGTTGAGCGTTCTTCTCGGCTGAAGGAACAAAATCCTGTTCTCGACCGGCGCTTCCGCGAACTTTTTGTATATCTCCGGCAGAAGCTTCTTTATGTACAAAGCCTTTATGTACTTCCTGTAGTTCTCAGTTTCAAGTGCGGTAAGCTCTGCCCTTAGCTCATCAAGCTTTTCTTCATCAGAAGGCTTTGATGAATTTATGATCTCATCTGCTATCTCAGATGCACGTGCAGCACTCTCTTCAGGCTCCCCTGCGTCCTTAAGATACTTCTCCATAAGTAGAACAGACCTGCAGAGCGAATCATACTTCTTCTGCATCTTCAGGACCGCTTCATCTTCTCTTCTGGTAAGATTCCTCGTCCTCTTTTCCACACGGTCCCTGTATTCCTTTACTTCAGGCGTTTCCTTCCTTATCGCACGCGAAACAAGGACTCGCGAAGGGCCCTTCGTAAAAAGATTACTGATGGATCTTGCAATGTTTCTGCTCACTATCTGTTACCGTACATCTTCTGGTAGTAGTGCTGGTAGTCGCCGGAAACTATGTGCTCCCACCACTCTCTGTTATCAAGATACCAGTCTATCGTCCGGCCGATGCCGTCCTCGAATCTCGTCTCAGGCTCCCAGCCGAGCTCTTTCTTCGTCTTCTCCGGATCGATCGCGTATCTCTTGTCGTGGCCTTTCCTGTCTGTCACGAACGTGATCAGGCTCTCAGGCTTTCCGAGGTACTCTAGTATCCTCTTAACGACTGTTATGTTGTTTCTCTCGTTGTGGCCGCCGATATTGTATATCTCTCCGTCGCGCCCTTCCCTCATGATCAGGTCGACCGCTGAGCAGTGGTCCGTGACATACAACCAGTCGCGGACGTTGTCCCCTGTCCCGTACACCGGGATGCTCTCATCGTTCTCCGCCCTGTAGATAACGAGAGGAATGAGCTTCTCCGGAAACTGGTACGGCCCGTAGTTATTTGAGCACCTTGAGATCGTGACCGGAAGTCCGTATGTACGATGGTACGCCATCGTGAGAAGGTCCGCAGAGGCTTTGCTCGCTGAATACGGGCTGCTCGCCTTTAGAGGCATATCCTCACGGAAGAACAGATCCGGCCTGTCGAGCGGAAGATCACCGTAGACCTCATCTGTACCGATCTGGTGGAACCTCTTGACCCCGAACTCCGTCGCAGCGTCAAGCAGAACCTGCGTCCCGCCGACATTCGTCCTCACGAAGATCCCCGGATCCTCGATCGACCTGTCTACGTGAGTCTCAGCCGCGAAGTTCACGACGATGTCCGGCTTCTCCTCCTTAAATATCTCAAAGACATGCTTCTTGTCGTATATATCGCCTTTGATGAACTTGAAGTTCTTATTATCAAAAGCCGGTGCGAGTGTCTCGAGATTCCCCGCATATGTAAGAGCATCCAGAGCCACTATCCTGTCCTCCGGATGCTTGTCGAGCATGTAATATGTGAAGTTGCTGCCAATGAAACCTGCAGCTCCTGTTACGAGTATGTTCATGTCTCACCTACCAGAATTTTGCTCCTGAGAGCACCTTCCTTAAGTGCTTTCCGTAGAGCGAGTTGCCGTATTTATCTATAGCCGCCTGCATCTGGTCATCATCGATCCAGCCGGCATTGTAAGCTATCTCTTCAGGGGCCGAGATCACGACGCCTTGATTCTTTTCTATCATCCTTACGAAGTCTGATGCCTCAAGCAGGGCATCCATCGTCCCTGTGTCCATCCACGCGAATCCGCGCCCGAGGTTCTGCACTGTGAGGCGCCCCTCTTCAAGGTACATCCTGTTGAGATCTGTTATCTCGAGCTCACCCCTTGCGCTTGGCTTTACCTTCTTTGCCATCTCCACGACTTTATTGTCGTAGAAATAGAGTCCTGTCACCGCGAAGTTCGACTTCGGATGCTCCGGCTTCTCCTCGATCGAGATGGCGTTCATGTTGTCGTCGAACTCGACCACTCCGAATCGCTCCGGGTCATCCACGAGGAACCCGAACACTGTCGCCTTCCCGGTATTCTCCCTGGCACGGTTGAGGCGCTCCACCAGGCCGTGGCCATAGAAGATATTATCTCCAAGGATCATTGCGCACGGATCTCCCGAGATAAAGTCCTCACCGATTATGAACGCCTGCGCCAGTCCCTCAGGCTTCGGCTGGATCTTATAGCTCAGGTTGATCCCGAAGTGCGACCCGTCCCCGAGCAGAGCCTCGAACTTCCCTGTGTCATCCGGAGTCGAGATTATGAGGATATCCCTTATCCCCGCCAGCATCAGGGTGGACAGGGGATAATAGATCATCGGCTTGTCATACACAGGCAGGAGCTGCTTGCTCGTCACGCTCGTAAGAGGATAAAGCCTTGTGCCGCTCCCCCCGGCAAGGATTATACCTTTCATCGCCCGGTTCTCCTTTCAGAACGTATGAAAAATTGTCAAAAAGAACCGTCCCTATTGACAGCTTTTCTTCTTATCGTCGGCTAATTGCTGCTCGCCTGCTCGACGGCATCTTTCTGCCGCTTCTCGGCAGCTTCCTTCATCTTCTCTTTTTCTTCTTCTTTCTTCTTTTCTTCTTCTATTTCTTCATCGTAGATCCCGAGGTCAGATGACTCGGCGCCGCCTGATCCCACCTGAGCTTTGATGTAGTTCGAGATCTCAATGAGCTTGTCGGACGGCTCGTAATCGTCGTCGTCGAAGAGATCCTTATGGAGCCTCCTCGCGCTGTCCTCGAGGTCGCCCGGGAACACGTACGACACACCGTTCAGCAGGCCTGTCTTCACGGTGTACGGATATGAGATGCTCTCCTTAAAATCGACCTTATACAGCCTCTGGGCAAAACCTATGAGGTCGTTCTTTGAAAGGTTTGTCTTGCAGTCGTCCAGGCACAGCTCCATGATCTTCTTGAGCTGGAAAAGGTTCTTATGCTTAAGCTTGGCAGTCACCTTTTTAACTACCGTCCTCATCCTGCTTGTACGCCTGAAGTCGTCTCCTACGCCCTTTCTGATACGGCCGTACGCAACGGCCTGTACGCCCTGAAGCTTCTGCAGGCCTGGCTTCTTTACTTTCTTGTACTTCTTCTGGCCGATATGCTTTGCTGTTTCTTTCGTGTACTTGTTGAGCTCGTCGATCTCGCGCTCCTTAATGTCCACCTTGATCCCGCCGACTGCATCGACCAGGTCAGCCACCATCTTGAAGTTGAACAGGACATATTTCTTGATGTTAAGGTCCATAGCCTGGTTCAGGCTCTTCATGGACATCTTCGCGCCGCCGAAATAGTAGGCCGCGTTGATCTTCTCGTAGGTCGATGTGTCGCCCATCTTGAGGTACGTGTCCCTGAATACAGAAGTCACGTTGACGTCCCCTGTCTTCTCATTCATGGAGATGACCATGATCGCATCAGTGTTTGCAGACTTCAGGGCCGATTTCTTCATGCTTCTCGAGTCGACTCCGAGCAGGACGATGTTCACATATCCGTCTATGTCAACACAAGACAGATCGTTCTCCTCGATCACCTCGTCGTCCTGGATCTGCTCCACTACCTTGTCAGTGTACTGCTGGAAAGCAGCATAAGCCGTGACGCCCGCAAGCGCCATGATGAAGATGAGGATTATCAGGATCCTCTGCCATGTCTTTATACTGTCGAACCAGAAGCTGAGCGCCCCGAGCGGACTATGACCGGTGTACTTCCCATTCGCTCTGTCTTCAGCATCCTGATATTTCTTGCTCCGCATTGCCAGCCTTTCCTTTCAATGTTGTCAGTTTAAAACAGTGCCTTCTCTTTTTTCTTCTTTCTCCTGATCGCGTCTTCTTTCTCGATCATTTCATCATAGTATTTCACGGCTTCGTTTATCTCGCCGTCGAATTTGATCTTGCCTTTTTTCATGACCACGCCGCGCTTACAGAACTCTGCCGCGACTCCTGTCGAGTGTGTTACGAGGAGAAACGTTATGCCTTTGTCGTCGATCAGCTCTCTCACCTTGGCGAGGCACTTCTTCTTGAATGAAACGTCTCCTACTGACAGAGCCTCATCAACGATCAGGATCTCCGGGTCTATGTTCACGTTGATTCCGAAGCCGAGCCTTGCCTTCATTCCGCTGGAGTATGTCCTCACCGGCTGCTCCATGTATTCGCCGAGCTCAGCAAATTCTTCGACCTTCGGAATGAGTTCCTTGATCTCTTCGTCAGTAAGCCCCAGGATGTGGCCCCTGAACTCAATATTCTCTATCCCCGTGAACTCAGGGTCAAAGCCGGCAGTGAGCTCAAGCAGAGCGGAAACGCGGCCGTTCACGTCGATCTCGCCGGACGTCTGGTAAGTGACCTGCGTTATCATCTTGAGAAGAGTCGACTTGCCCGCGCCGTTCCTTCCGAACAGCGCCACCGACTCACCTTTATGTATCTTAAGAGTGACGTCATTAACAGCATTTACGATCTTGCACGGAACCTTCTTGTTAAAGATCGCGCGGAACCGCTGCTTGTCCGTCTTGTATAGCCTGTACGTCTTGAAAACGTGCTTGAATTCTATCGCAATATCATTATCCATATCGAACCCTGTATGCCGTGTGTTTTTTAGAACCGTCCCCAAAAACACACTTTTCTATTCTACAATACGTCTGGTACTTCTTTGCTGAGCTTTCTGTATGACCAGATCGCGAGCACGAACATGATCGCGGTCATTATCAGGTAGTTCCTCATCTGTTCCGGTGTCTCCCAGAACCACTTGTGGTACACCATTGAGTTCCTGAAGCCGTTCGCGATTATCGTGACCGGGTTGAACATCAGGATGGTTTTGATCGTGCGGCTCTTTATCGTGTCGACGTTATACACGATACCGGACAGCCAGAACAAAGCCGTCACGGTCGCGCGGACGAGGTTCAGGAAATCTTTGCTCACCGCGGCGAGCATGCTCGAGAATAGTCCCCAGAGCGTGAAAAATATAAACGCCATCAGATAGAACAGCGGTATCTGCAGGTAGTAGATCGTCGGCATGAAGCCGAACAGAATGTACAGCAGGATCACCACCATGAACAGGCATATGTTGACGAATATGTCAGACATATTGACGAACGTCGGGATGGTGTCCACCGGGTACTTGATCCTCTGCACCAGATATTTATATTTCCTGACTGAGCTTGCCCCGTCAGTAATGGAATCTCTCATGTAGAACCACGGGACGAATCCCGCTATGAGCCACAGGAAGAAAGGATACCCCGCTATAGGCTTGCCGTGCCTCAGGCCCACTGAGAACGCAAACCAGAACACGAAAATAGTCACTGCCGGCTTGATCACAGCCCATGCCCAGCCAAACGCCGCGCCCCTGTAGGTCTTGATCAGGTCCGACTTGGCAAGCTGGAAAAGCTGCTTCCGGTAGTAAATATGATCGTGGATGATCTCTTTGACTGTATCAAGCAAAATCATGCCTCCACTAATATATAATGATACATAATAATTATATCCCAAACAGCGCAAAAAGCAAGGGAGCCGGACTGCTAACGGCCCGTTATCCCCGCAGCGAACTTCCTGAGTTTCGTAAAGAGCGAGTCATCTTTCTTCGGGGCCTGCCTGCAGCGAAGCCTGAGGGTGCCCCACTCGGTAAATTCAGGGGATAATGTGAAGCCGTTCCCTGAATCTGCCCGGATGCTGCTGTAATACTCTTCCTGCGCTTTTGTCCTGTTGAACGACGTGACCTTGAGATAATAGTCACGACCGGCATAATGCATTATCACGAGGACGTTCCAGTGGCCCGCCCCAAGAGGAATATTCCTGCTCAGGTCTAAGGAAGCACTGATCAATGTGTCCCCATTCTTTTCAGCTATATCCGCCTCCATTGGAATGACGGCATCTTCAGTCTCAGATGAAAGCCTTAGCACCATCGTCTTCGCTTCATCAGGCTGCCACCCCTTCAGGACGGCTTCGACCGTGATGATGCTGCCGTTGCCCTTGATATCTTTAAGGTCAGCAGTGTCTCCAGCGAACTCGATCAGCTTATCGTCGCTGCAGATCCTGAAGTTGAGCGACCTGTCGCTGCTGAGGACCGGCATCACGCAGACTTCCTGCTCTTCTCTTTCCGCATCCTCCTCCGGGTCGATATAGATGAACCCGGTCTTTCTGCTCATGAATCCTTTCGGGAGCATGCACTTACATCTCATAGGATCATATGAAAGATTTCTCTTGATCTTATGCTTCGGATCAAAACCCTCCAGCCTTGCTTCATCAGTGAACTTGAGAAGCTTCGGCTCACCGTTCTCATCCTCACAGATAAGTCCCGCAGATGCAAAGCGCTTATTCGGGAAGACTCCCTTTTCAAGCTCATCTTTGAAGTCGAACCTGAACGTGAGATCATCCAGCTCGCTCTTATCCGGGACGCGCCTTCTTATGATAGTGTTTTTATTATCAAGTATCGCGGCCTCTTTTATCGTGAGGCCTTTTGTGTCTTTTATCGATATATCAAGGCTCGCCGGGCCGTAGTTATCGAGCGTGAACTCGGTCAGTACGACGTCTTCAGGCCTTACCTGGCACTTGTCACGGAAGATCCCGTATCCGTCGGTGATCATCTTCTTTACGCTTATGCCCGGGAAATATCTCCTACGGTAATCAAGCTGAGGATCCAGTTCTTCACTCTTACCGCCCTGTTCTCCTGATATCTGGGAGATCAGGATCTCCGGATCAGTGTCGCTTGTCATGACGATATATCTGATCCTGTTGTATTTATCGTATATGAGCTGGCTCATATCGCGGCCGTTGAACCATTTCTTGTAGAACAGCAGAAGAGCGTTCTTATCCTCATCGCAGATCTGCTGGAATGTCTGAAGATCTGACTCCCTGTCGATATGGTCCGGCATGTATAAAGTCCATTTCCTGTCTTTGTTCTTTGAATAGTCAAGGACGATGAGACCTTCCTCATCCCCGCCTTTCAGGCTTTCCTCGCCGTATTTTCTCCAGCTTTCGATGTCGGATTTCCTTACAGTGCTGTCTTCTCCCTTTAAGATCAGCCGCAGGATCTTCTCCGGGGCATCCGGTGAGTCATATCTGAAGAATGTCCTGAAGTACTCAGCATCCGTGTATGAATCGCCTAGAGCACTGCCTTCAGTTATGCAGCCTATGAATTCATTAAAATCAAAGACCTGCCTGAACGGAAGCGTTTTGATGTCCATGTAGAGGTTGCGGTCATGGACGTACTTTTCATAGTCATACATGAACAGGATGACCGGCTTCCCTGTGAGAGAGTAGTCAAAGAACACGCTGGAGTAATCCGTCACAAGGCAGTCCGCAATACTGAGGAAAGAATAGTTATCGACATCTGCAGGAAATGGCTTTATATGCTCATATCCTGCAAAATCAAGCGATCCCTGGATGATAGGATGGAAATTAACGAACATCACCTGGTCATCGGTCATCGCATGGTCCAGCCTGTCGAATATCTCCTTGACCTCATCAAAGTACTCATCCGTCTCGATCGTGTGATTGCTCGTCCCGCGCCATGTCGGCATATATGCGTATACTGTCTTGTCTGTAAGTCCAAGGCTCTCACGGAGGTGTGCAGAACGCTCAGGCTGCATGAACACCTGATTGCGGGGATACCCTGACATTATCACCCTTCCTGTATAGAGATCCTCCAGGAAATAATCCTCCATTATCACCCTGCGTGTGAACTCGTTAGGCTGGAGGATGTATGATGCCTGCAGGAAATTATGCTGAACGTTGTACATCGATTCAATGCCGAAGCGCATCTTCCTCCCCAGCGTTTTAAGAGGAGTCCCGTGCCATGTCTGAAGGTAGGTCTGGTTCTTACGCCTTATGAAGTATGTCGGGAGCGACGCGTTTGAGATGATATACCTGCTGGTCGCAAGTACTTTCACATATTCCGCGGTGTTTATGCTCACCAGTGTAGCATCAAGGCCTTCAGCCTTTATGAACGCGCTGTGGGCTTCCATATCTCTGGTCGCAAAGTATATCCTGTACTGGCCCGGCCAGAGCCTGAGTATCTCTCTTGCCATGACAAGGCTGGAATCGTTTATCGTCTTTCCGTGGAATGACTCCAGCAGGACAGCATCGCTCCGCACTCCGCTGTGTTTTACATGAAATCCGTATATATCCCTTAAATGCGGCTTGATATAAAAGGTCTTATGGCCCTTCTGCGCGCGCTTTTTTATCACTTTATCCATATGTCTTTGTTCTGTCTCCATACCTTTACGGCAGTATCTCAGCCCATGCAGGCTGACAACATCTCTTCAGGTTAATTATACTGTAAACACCCTGCTGTTTCAACGCCGGCAGGGCTCCAACATCCTTAAGAACACTGACGAAATCTTCAGACTAATTTTAAGGAAACTATAATAAATGTCATATATAATCTGATTAGGATGGAGAAATATCGCTGCATGCCGGATGATAGCAGCGAGTAAGTTATATTGGTTTTCGGCGCTTTTCTATGATCCATAAGCGCCTTAAAGTGATTGGGGTAAAGAGATGAAAGAGATTTTGATGAAAGGTACGGCAGCATTCCTCGCCGCGGCGCTTATCCTGGGGGCACCGGCCATGCTAACGGAAAGCTATGCGGCGGACATCAGCAAGCCTGTCGACGATACGTACGAAATAGATTTTGATCCTGATGATCCGGATCTGGATGACGATGCATGGGACGCCGCGCATGAGGATGAAGCTCCGGGATCAGCCGGGATCAGGCTTAATGATGAGGGAAACGACGGCTCTGACAACCCGGAGGACCCTCAGAACCCTGTATATGACTGGTTCGGGGTACAGGGAAGCAATACGGCGAGCATCAGCTTCCTCAAGAACAAGAAGGGAAAGCTCTATGAATACAGAAAGCTTGCCGGCCAGAAGATGTACGGCTACGATACTTTTCAGGGAGCATGCTCGAACGGGAAGTACAGCTGGCATGTGCTCTTCAACAGGAACAACAACAAGTGCCGCGTGATCAAGGTGAACATGTCGACCCATAAGGTCGTGAAGGTATCAAAGATCCTCCCGCTCGACCACGGAAACGACATGACATACGATGAAAAGCGGAAGCAGCTCGTGGTCGTACATTATGAGCCGCATCCGAGGCGCCTGAGCGTGATCGACCCGGATACACTTAAAGTCAAGAAAGTCAAAAACATAAAGACACCGACTGAGCGTGTGTCCGGCGCGAGCACCAAGTTCTCCAAGTCGATCAAGGGTGTTACCGGTATCGGATACGACAAGCAGAACGATGAATACATCGTCGCCATTATGGGGACCAGGCATTACATGGCTCTTGACGCTTCTAGCTTCAAGATCCTGAGAGTCATCAAAGTTCCTGACCTTCCGCCTTACGTCCGTCAGGGGATGACTGTCAAGAACGGCTTCATCATCCGTTCTTACAGCCCATATAACAAGAAATACAACCAGAACATCCTTTACGTCTACGATTCGGCGGGGAACTTCGTTAAGACTGCAAAGCTTGGCGCAGGCTATGAGATCGAGAGCGTCTACTTCGACGGCGACAAGATGTTCGCATCTACATACCGCTCATATCTTAAGAAGAAGACCAAGAAAGTCAAAGTTAAAGGCAAAAAGAAAAAAGTAAAGAAGACATACTATGTCCTGAGCAGGGACAACAACGTGATACGTATAAAAGAATACTGATATACCATGGATAAAGAAGAGCTGGAAAAGATGACTGTCATTCTTGCTTCCGGATCGATAAGGCGGAAGGAGATATTCGAGAATCACGGGCTCACTCCTGTGATCATGCCGATGGATGTCGACGAGACTCTCCCAGGCGGGATCGCCCCTGAGGACGCGGTAATGTACCTTGCGCTTAAGAAGGGCCTCGCATGCGAGGCTGCATTATCTGACACACCTTCAGATGAAGACGGCACCGGCACATATGCAGGAGCTGCAGGAGCGGCGGGAGGCGAAGCGCGGTCAGACCGCGAGCATGCTCTCATAGTATCTGCTGACACGATCGTATACGCGTACGATATCTACGCGGGTAAATGGTGCATCATGGGAAAGCCTAGGGATGACGATGACGCGTGGCGCATGCTCTCATCGATCCGCGGGACTTCGCAT
>CAZBFD010000045.1:0-10847 GCA_964491055.1 uncultured Eubacterium sp. | reverse complement strand
CGGAAATGTGATAAAATCAATATGTAATACGATAGATGTGAGGGAACTCATATGAATAAAATGTCAATTAGATTCTACAATGATCATGAGGTACGTGCCGTCTGGGATGAAGACAATTCCAAATGGTGGTTTTCAGCTATGGACATTGTCCGAGCTATCAATGATGAGGCTGATTATACAAAAGCAGGCAACTATTGGCGCTGGCTGAAGAGAAAACTGAATAGTGCTGGCATTCAACTCGTGAGTATCACTCACGACTTCAAATTTGAATCACCGGATGGGAAAAAACGAGCAGCAGATGCGCTGGACAGTAATGCTGTACAGATACTTGCAAAGCATTATCCCGCAGGAAGGGCAGCGGATTTCATAGACTGGTTCACATACAGTGATAATACTATCGATGGTAAGAGTAAAAAGAAGGCTTATGCATTCTGGGAGAGCAATCTGATCGACAATGAAGATATAGGAACAACCAAGGCGCTGCAGCAGATTCACGCGTACATATTTGGCGGGTTGTATGATTTTGCCGGAAAGATACGAACAAAGACCATCAGCAAAGGCGGATTTACTTTCTGTCTGGCTCAGTATCTTCAAAGCTCACTCAAAGAGATAGACAGAATGCCGGAAGATACCTTTGATGAGATCATGGATAAATATATAACCATGAATATGGCACATCCATTCATGGAAGGCAATGGCCGCAGTACGAGAATCTGGTTGGATCTCATACTGAAGAAACAGCTGAAAAAGTGCGTCGACTGGAGTTCGATAGACAAGAACGAATATCTGGATGCGATGAGACAGAGCGTATCGGATGACAGTAAGATCAAAGAACTTGTAAGATGGGCTCTGACAGATAAGATCGATGACAGAGACGTATTCATGAAGGGAATAGATTATTCGTATTATTACGAGGAAGAATGATGCTGCCTACGGCAATATTCAACAAGTCACAACATGATATAAAAACGTCGGGGGACCGCTCATAACCCGGAGGTCGTAGGTTCGAGTCCTTCCCTCGCAACCATAGAACGACGGTATATCATTCGATATACCGTCGTTCTAGTTATGGATGGAAAGGACTCGAACCTGAACAGGCGCGAACGTGAAGCGAGGAAGTTCGGTGAACTTCCGAGTAGTGAGCGGCTCGAGCCGACCGAGGAGGGAGGCGAAGAGCGGCAGATTTGCGGAGCAAATCTGTGAAGTCCTTCCCCCGCAATCCAATCAGTTTTTGACCATAGCGGTCAGAGATATTTTTGCTTTTTGAAGAATCGCAGTCATAATGGTTTTGTGTTTTGTACTACTTTCTTTGAGTTGTTGAAGGACATTATTCATTATGATAAAATAAAACTGGAATTCAGAGAGGAGTGACACTAATGCCTGAAATATCATTGTTCAGAGGAATTAAGATAACAATGTATTATAGTGATCATAATCCACCACATTTTCATGCTGAATATGCTGGATATAGATGCATGGTAGATGTACTTTCGGGCTGCGTTATCCAGGGAGTATTACCTGCAAGACAACTTAAGCTTGTTCTTGCCTGGAATGAATTACATAGGGATGAATTAATGCAAAACTGGGAGTTGGCGAAACAAGCCAAACCTCTCAATATGATAGAGCCACTTTAGGAGGTGTATATTATGGAGGAACATTATTTCCCGGTTGTAATACAAGCGCTCGCTGGTCAGGATCATACTGTTTATGCGTACTTTTCTGATGGTACTATACATTTATATGATATGAAACCGCTAATTAAGAAGGGTGGTGTCTTCGATCGACTTCGTGACGATACTTTTTTTACAGATAATCTGACTGTGATGAATTCGACGATTGCCTGGGATCTCAGTGGATGCTATGATCCTACAAATTGTATTGACATCGATCCGTTCGATGTGTACCAGGCGGAAAGAGTTGAAGATCCGCTTGAGGGAGTATCGTAGTTTTCAAGTGTATAATAAGATGAGCCTGTAACAGCTTGCCGGGCTCATAACACGAAGGTCGTAGGTTTCCGCAGGACTAGGCTGCGCCTTCGCGAGTCCTTTTTTCCCCCCCCGCAACCAAACGAGAATCGCTGAAGTCTTTGGAAACACAAGGCTTCAGCGTTTTACTTTTCTATAGTGTTTAAGTGTAAAACCCAGAGGTCGATCGGTTCTATCGATAACGATCCGGATTTGAATGATCACCCAATAAAGTGGTAAGATAAAAAGGGGTATTTGAGATGACTAAGAAAAAACTGCTTACATGTGCAACCATATGCATGTCGCTTCTTATCCTGGTAGTGATCATCATAATCGTTTTAATATATATGGAAAAGGCGTACGACAGTACGGTCGACAGTTACTTCGGAACACCATCATATCCGGTCTTCAGAAGCAGCGTTGACAAAGACGGTGACGGCCTGGACGACCAGTCTGACGTCCTTCAGGGCGCGAAAGACTATATCGCAACTGAGCCGCAGTATAAAAGCATATATTATGCCGGCGGCTATCCTGACGATAAACATGGAGTCTGTACGGATGTCGTGGCTTTTGCGCTCAAGGCTGCAGGATACGACTTAAGAAAGCTTATCGACGAAGACATAAAGAATGACCCTTTTGTGTATAGCATGAAAGCCGAGGAACGCGACAGCAACATAGACTTCCGTCGTGTGAGTAACCAGCGAGTATGGTTATCCCGCCACGCTATAAGTCTTACACTAGACCTGTCTGACCCGGAAGACTGGCAGGGAGGAGACATCATAGTATATGAAAACCACGTGGCGATGCTCTCAGACAGAAGAAACCACGAGGGTATACCTTACTTGATTCATCTTTATAGCCCGATCCAAACAGCGGCACACAACTATGAGACGAACAGTCTTAAAAAGCGCGCAGGTGAGATCGTCGGACATTACAGGATAAGCGAATAGGAGTAGCTATGCATGAAAAAAACTGGGAAGATCTATTTGAGAACAGAATACTTAGCAGAGGGATTAGGTATTGTCGTGATGGTAAAGTGGCTAACCTTACCATATCGGATAAGAAGGTCACTGCTTTGGTTAAGGGGACATCTACCTATTCTGTTGAAATAGATTTAGTGGATGGAGCCCCTGTAGAAATGTACTGTACATGTCCATATGCTGCAAGTGGCGAAAAGTGCAAGCATATGGCCGCAGTTATGTATGCGGTGGATCCTGAATCGAACCGGGGAAGTAAAAATCCTGACAAAAAGGAAAAACTGAAAGATACACATGGTTTGGATGCTGCACATGTTCTGGACCTCAAGGCCGGTGTGGATATGATTTTTAGAGAGTATGGAGATCGCAGTGGCTTTATCGACTATTTCAGGGCGATGGATTTTCAGATTGCTCTGGAAGAGTATCTTAGTGATAATACCAATACGCTTATTGACAATCACTTTGTTAAGGAGGCTTTTGATTTCACATCATATGCTTTTCTAAAACTTAGCGATGCGGACATTGATGATGATGGTGAAATATCAAGCATAACTTTTTTATGTTATGAACTGTGGAAAAAGATATTAGAAGCCGCCTCTCCGGACGAACAATCAGAGATAAAGGAATGTTTCCTGAAGTACAGTAAAGACGAGTCAGTAATTGATTATATGAGAGATAGCTTGATCAGTTTTATTAACGAAGAACTGGCAACAGATGATGATAGACGCGCAAAAATGGCAGAGCTGGATGAGATTATCGAGAAAACTGCGGGGAAGGCAGATTGCCCGTATTCAGAATATGGCTATTCACATGAACCTGCTGTTATCTTGCGTATAAAGCTGATGCGTATGCTTGCATATTCGGATGATGAAATCGAAAAGTACCGATTCGCTCACAGACATTATTCAGTTATTCGAAAGCAGTATATGGATGAGGCCGAGAGTGCGGGAGATTGGGGTAAACTTATCGCACTTCTCAAGCAAAGCAAAATCCTCGATGCAGATTCTCAAATTAAGCTCAGTAGTTACTCAGATAAGCTTATAGAAGTCTATCATACTATTGGGGACAAGAAGAATGAGAAAGAAGAACGGTATTGGGCCTTCTGTAATCTGAACAAAAGGACGATTGAGGATTATTGCAAAATCAAGGAATTATGTAACGATGATGAATGGCAGGCCTATAAATGTAGTATGATTGACAAAATATATGAAAGAGATCTGCTTTGCGAAATCTATTCATCTGAACTGATGCTTACCGAACTGTATGAAACGATTTTTAATGGTCGTGATGATAAGAATTATGCGATTATTAATAGAAATTATATTCAGTATTTTGGAGACGATAAAGGGCTTCAAAAAGCAAGAACAATAAAATTACTTGACAGATACGGCTTTTTGCTGGCCTCGGATTATGCTCCGGATATCCTCACTGCATACGAAGCATGGGTCAGGCCAATTGCTGAAACAGCTAGGAGTAATGCTCGTTATGATGAGATAAAGCATTACCTTCAGCGTATGCTACATTATGACGGGGGAGAAGAACTTGTAAAAAGTCTTGCTAACGAATGGATAAATACTTATACAACACGTAAGGTCATGGTACAGATGCTCGAAAGATTTACTTGATGCCACGTACTGCAAAACAAAACCCATTATTAAATCAATAGGTATGGGCTTCGATTAGGGAACCCGGAGGTCGAAATCCTTTAAAAACCCGGAGGTCGTAGGTTCGAGTCCTTCCCCCGCAACCAAACATAAATCGCTGAAGTCTTGTGTTTTCAAAGGCTTCAGCGATTTGCTTTTTCTGAGATCTGTTCGGTGAAATGGTAAAATCTGACAAAATATCAAGTCAATATCAAGTCGTATCAAGTCGGGCAGAATCAGGTGATAAATGCCAGAAGTGTTGAAATGGCTATGTTGCAACGATCGTAGCACATTTTTATAGATTTTGAGTGCATAAACCAGAAGTCGAAGGCTGAATATCTTTTTGTTTCGTAATTAAAAAACCTCCCAAATGCGTTTTGATGGTATAATGAATTAAACAAATCGCAGCTTGCAGGGATCTTACTGATCGTCATACTGTCATGCTCGTATCATCTGTTTGGAGAGACAAAGTTCAGCTTTACTGGAATTGAGCACTTTTGGGCCGCATTTCCAGTAATTCATTTTTGCTATTACGCTTGCCGGCGCTCTCCGCATCAAAACCTTGCAATTATGTGTTTTGATGCATGTTTGTGCACCTTTCATAAACCGCAGAATTTCAACGTTTGTGTCGATGCCGGAAATGTGCGCCGAAGGATGCGATCTGTTCCGGCTGATCCGAGAGCAAAACCTCGACATACAAGTAGTGATAATTTCTGTTTTTACTGCGCACTCCCTTAAAAATGCTTTGCTCTGGCAGTATAGCGATGGCCCGATTACTGGAAATGGACATGATTTGTCCTCAGCTCCAGTAAAGTTGAACTTTTGTACTTCCGGGCATGCGCCGTCAAAAGAGAAAACTGTCAGACAAATTCCAATTTGTAGAATAAAACGAAGATTTGTTCTATAGCCGTATCCACAAAGGGTACGGCTTTTTATATTACCTGAAACACAGGAATGGCAATCTAAACATAAATAGAGTTAGTCATAGCTAACCAAATAATGACAGTTATGATCTGGATGTGGTTTTCTGTAATAGATTAGCAAGATATCTTAATTTATATATAAGGGGACTCTGGAAATATTGAAATTCAGGTCTGCAATACAGCAAGATCCTGTAATAGATTGCATCGTTTTGTAGAATAGTTTTCAACAAAGATGGAGGATATATTGTTTACAGAAAAATGATGTGAAGCGCGTATCCGTATGATGGATATGGTGACTATGGTTTAAAAGGAGGCATAATATGCTTGAACATGTATTCAGCCCTATTACCATTAATGGAATGGAGTTAAAAAACAGAATGGTCGTAACTCCTATGGTTACGGACTATTGTAATGAGGATGGCACCGCTACTGAAAAATGGCTGGCGTATCATGAAGAAAAAGCTAAAGGCGGATATGGTCTTATCATCACTGAAGACTATAACATAGCGCCTAATGGTCACGGCTTCAAAGCAACAGCCGGATTCTGGAATGATGACCAGATCGAAAGCCACAGCGCGCTTCCTCCTAGAGTTCATAAATACGGAACGAAGATCCTGGCGCAGATATATCATTGCGGGAGACAGACTAATACCGGGGCTATTCCCGGACAACAGGCGAGATCATCTTCAAGAATCGCATGCCCGTTCAGCGATATGATGCCTGAGCCGTTCACTACGGAAGAAGTAAAAGAAGTAGTGCAGTTATATGGTGATGCCGCTCTCAGAGCAAAGAAGGCAGGTTTTGATGGAGTACAGATCCATGCAGCTCATGGATACCTGATAACTCAGTTCTTTTCAACATATTCAAACAAGAGGCTTGATGAGTACGGCGGAAATTTCTGGAATCGTACAAGATTCTGCAGAGAGATCATACAGAACATCCGTGAGAAGTGCGGAAAAGATTTTGTTATAGATATAAGGCTGTCAGGAAGTGAATTTGTCGAAGGCGGCCTTACGATCGAAGATACCAAGGCGATCGCAAGAATGGTTGAAGAAGCAGGCGTGGATATGATCCATATCTCTCTTGGAAACTATCTTACATTTGACTGGAATATCCCTAGTGGATACCGTGAGCATGCATTGATCGCAGAGCACGGACGTGCTGTAAAGGAAGTAGTTAATGTTCCTGTAACAGTAGTCGGCAGGATCAATGATCCGTTCCTCGCAGACACAGTTATCGCATCAGGGCAGGCTGACCTTATTGGCATGGGCCGTGCATCACTTGTAGACCCTGGAATGCCTAACAAAGCCAAAGAGGGAAGATTTGAAGATATCAGAAGATGTTTCGGATGCGATAAGGGGTGCATCGGCGTGCTCCTGACAGATAATCCTATTACCTGTGTACTTAACCCGGAGCTTGGTCATGAATATGAAGGCCCTTTAAAAGAAGCTGAGGTAAAAAAGAATGTAGTAATAGTAGGAGCAGGCCCGGGCGGACTTGAAGCAGCTATCTATGCAGCGAAGAGGGGCCATAAAGTAACTGTATTCGAGAAAGAAGATCATAACGGCGGACAGTTTTTCTTTGCCGCTATTCCTCCTGGAAAGGGCGAGATCACGGATTTCCTCGTATGGCAGACAACACAGTGCGCAAAACTTGGAGTAGAGATCAGATATAATACAGAAGCTACTATCGAGAATATACTTGAGCTCGAGCCTGATTATGTTATCCTTGCATCAGGCGCCACAAATGCAAGACCTCCTATCCCTGGGCTCAGAGAAGATCCAAGGGTCGTGGATCCGGGCGACGTTCTTACAGGTAAAGTAATGTACGGCAGAAAGATCGTGGTTATCGGAGGCGCGCTGGTAGGATCAGAGACATCGCATTTTCTCGCACAGGAATTAAGAGATGTCAGCATTGTAGAAATGAGGGATGAGATCTCATCGGATGCAGTATTCCCTGTCAAATGTGATATAAATGGATTCCTTGACAAGTGGGGCGTAAAGAAGTACGTAAGTTCAACAGTAAAGGCGATAACTGAGGATGGTGTTTTGATCGCAGACGAAGAGGGGAATGAAAAGACTCTTCCTTGTGATCAGATAGTAGTGGCCGCAGGACGTGATCCGTTTAAACCGCTCGAGGAACCTCTCAGGGAAGCGGGGGTAGCGTACAGCGTGATCGGAGATGCCAACGGACATAAAGAAGCAACGGATGCGATCAGAGAAGGATATTTACTTGGAAGAGATCTGTAGATCATACAGACCGAGCTCGTATCTGCTCATAGTAGTGACGCATTTCAGCCGGGGTGCATCCGGTGGATTTCTTGAAAACAGAATAAAAGTATTGCAGATTGCTGTAGCCACAGTCTGCGGCAATCTGCTTTATTGAATCGCTGCTGAAAACGAGACGCTCTTCAGCTTCACCGAGTTTTCGGTTCAATATGTACTGATTGACACTGCGCCCGGTCTCCTCTTTAAACTTATGTGCCAGGTGATATTCACTGACATAGAATTGTTTAGAAAGAGAATCCAGGCTCATTGATTCATT
The DNA here is from genome assembly GCA_964491055.1 of uncultured Eubacterium sp. GTDB lineage: Bacteria > Bacillota > Clostridia > Peptostreptococcales > Anaerovoracaceae > Aminicella. Next base: position 2,796 of record CAZBFD010000045.1, on the reverse strand, counting down.
TGTATGTGAGTCCACATAATTAAGTACTTTCTCCACAATATCGCTGTGAACAGTCTGGTCTGAAACTTCAACAGCATCCATGATGAGCATATTGATAATGGAGAGCTCGCTTTCTATTGCCTGTTTCGTGAGATCGGATGATTTAACAGACGGATCTGAGCTTATCTCATACAGGTATGAGGTCATAGAGCGAAGATAATCAAAAGCTTTTCCGGTCTTTATAACTGGACAGATATCATCAGGTATCAGAGTATTAGGAGGCATGTCCGGAGCACTTACTCCGGATATGCCGAGGCAATACTGCTCAAAGCCATCTTCAGGCGATGATATTTCCGAATGGAGCACTCCGACGTTTTTTATTACCAGGTCTCCCGGGACAAGAGTGTAGCTTATATGATCACAATCAAAACTGGCTTTGCCGGAAATGATAAGAGAGATCTCAAGCAGGTCCTTGTGGCTATGGAGTGAAAAACTCCATGGCTTATCGTTCTTTTCTGCAACGATATGGTAAAAAGTCTTGATTTCAAGAGTATTGTCCTGATCTATATATCTCTTGACTGGAGCTTTCATAATGGGTGCCTCTGAAAATCTGCTTTTTTGTTTTAACTAATTGTTATTATTGTATAATATGAATAACGATTAATCAATATAAGTACTATTCTTGCCTTTGATATCGGTGATGGAAGGTACATGGAAATGATTGAAGCTGTTATAGAATATGTAAATGCTCATGGCAGCCAGATATTTATGCAGACTGTGCAGCATATCAGCATCAGTCTTATGGCGCTTCTGGTTGCTGCAGTTATCGGAATACCGGCAGGGTACCTCTCGTCAAAGTCAATAAGAGCAGAGGCGATAGTTTCTGCTCCGTTTGAGATGCTGAGGGTGGTGCCATCGCTTGCGCTTCTTATTCTTCTGATACCTGTGATGGGAACGGGAGCAGCTCCCGCGGTTACTGCTCTTTCAGTACTTGCAATACCACCGGTGCTGCTGGATACGATCGTTGGGTTCCGGTCAGTACCGGAATTCATGGTGGAGTCAGCACGGGGGATAGGTATGACTGATCGGGATATCCTATATGAAGTACGTGTACCGTATGCTCTTCCGATGATCTTTGCGGGACTCAGGACTGCGCTGGTAGAAGTTTTTGCCAGTGCGACTCTGGCTGCGAAGATCGGGGCCGGCGGACTCGGTGAGATAATATTTACCGGGCTCGGCCTTAACAGATCTGATCTTCTTGTACTTGGCGGCGTTCTTGTCGCAGCGCTGTCGCTTGCTGCCGGAGGAATATTCGATAGCATTGTAAGACGTTTACTTAGATATAAATATGTATAGTAGATATAAATATGTATAGCTTTGATAAATGATAGGAGAACATAAAATGAATAGAACAGCGAAGAGTATGATCGGAGTTCTGACCATGATGATCATGATACTTCTGCTCACAGCATGCGGCGGAGGATCCGGGAAAGACTCTGAGAAGACCGTGGTCGTCGGATCCAAGGATTTCACCGAGAATGAGATCGTTGCGGAGATTTATTCTCTTGCACTCGAGGATGCAGGATTTACGGTAGAGCGTAAAATGGACATTGCCGGATCAGTGGTCCACACAAGCATCACGAGCGGTGAGATCGATCTGTATCCGGAGTATACGGGGACAGGGCTGATCAGTATACTTAAGATGGAAGCGATGACTGATCAGGAAGAAGTCTATCAGACCGTTAAAGAAGAGTATGACGATAAGTTCGGCATCACATGGCTTGATTATGCGGAAGCTAATGACGGGCAGGGCATTTTCGTCTCTCGTAAGGTCAGCGATAAGTATGGGATCAAAACCATCTCCGATCTTCAGGCAAATGCTGATAAGATCAGATTCGCCTCGCAGGGCGAGTTCGACGAGCGAGATGACGGTATCCCGGGTCTCACGAGAGTCTACGGCAAATTTAACTGGAAGTCATCCAGAATATACGATAATGGCCTGAAGTATGAAGTGGTAGAGAAAGATGAAGCCGATGCTTCACCTGCGTATACGACAGAAGGCAGGCTGATAGAGACAGACAAATTCGTTCTGCTGGAAGATGATAAGCATGTATGGCCTCCATATAACCTTGCGCCTATAGTGAAAAATGAAGTGCTGGATAAGTACCCTGAGATCGCAGACGTTCTTAACGCAGTTTCTTCGAAGCTTGATACAGAGTCCATAACTAAGCTTAATGCAAAGGTCGACATAGATGGTGAGGAATATGAAGATGTCGCAGAGGAATTCTACGAGAGCATCAAGTAGCGGAGTGATATAGTTGGAGAGGTATGAAATGCCGGCTATTATTTATGACAATATTTCAAAGAGTTTCAGTGGAAACGGTTTTGCAGTAGATCATATCACGGCTCAGATAGACGAAGGGGAGGCAGTAACGATCCTCGGGTCTTCAGGCTGTGGGAAGACCACGCTTCTTAAGCTTACGAACAGACTGTATGAGCCCGACTGCGGCAGGATCATTATTAACGGTGAAGATATCCAGACCGTCGATCCCGTAGAACTGAGACGCAGAATGGGATATGTCATCCAGCAGGTCGGCCTTTTCCCGCATATGACGGTAAAAGAGAATATCACGACGGTACCTAAGCTCATGAAATGGGAAACAGAAAGAATGAATGAACGGGCTGATGAGCTGATCAAGCTTGTCGGGCTTGATCCGGCAAAATTCAGAGACAGATATCCTCATCAGCTCTCAGGCGGACAGCAGCAGAGGATAGGGCTTGCGAGAGCACTGGTTCTTGACCCGGAGATCATGCTTA
>CAZBFD010000044.1:0-10853 GCA_964491055.1 uncultured Eubacterium sp. | reverse complement strand
TGATAATGCAACACACGTAGTGCGGTAATACGGCATGGATGTGAAACTTTTTATAAAAGCAATGATACGGATGGCGCTGGGGCTCGCGGTGATAGCGGCACTTCTTTTCATTCCGGCGGGGACGACGGACTACTGGCAGGGGTGGCTCCTTATCGCGATCCTTTTCATACCGATGTTCATCGCCGGACTGTATATGATGGTGAAGAAGCCGGAGCTTCTCAGGAAAAGGCTTAACGCCAGAGAAGAGCAGGGTGAGCAAAAAACGGTCGTCGCACTGAGCGCGCTTCTTTTCATTGCGGTATTTGTGACTGCAGGGCTGAACTACAGATTCAGCTGGGTTTTGATGCCTGCGTGGGCGTCGTGTGCCGCCGCGGTGGTGTTCCTTGCTGGGTACGCTCTGTATGCTGAAGTGATCCGTGAGAATGAGTGGCTGTCAAGGACTGTCGAGGTACAGGAGGGCCAGAAAGTAGTGGACACCGGGCTGTACGGGATAGTCAGGCACCCGATGTATATGAGCACGCTTCTTATGTTTCTCTCGATGCCGCTCGTGCTCGGGTCGCCGGTATCATTTCTTATCATGCTCCTGTACATACCGGTTATAGTGATGCGCATCCGGAACGAGGAGCAGGTGCTGGAGAAAGGGCTCGACGGATATGCGGAGTACAAAAAGAAGATAAGATATCGGCTGATCCCGTTCATATGGTGAACAGATATAAAAATGTGACGAACTGGAACAATGGACCAGATAACACGACAAAGGCAATACCTGAGTCAGGATCATATGATATAATAACAGGCAGACGAGAAAGGACGTAATTATGATCTCAATTCTTATTTCACTTATTGTACTGGCAGCTGGTTTTGCTGTATACAGCAGGATAGTTGAAAAGGTCTTCGGCCCGGATGACAGAGAGACTCCGGCTATCGCGATAAATGACGGCGTGGACTGTGTCCCGATGAAGCCCTGGAAGGCGTTCCTGGTCCAGCTTCTTAACATTGCCGGAACGGGACCGATCTTCGGGGCTTTGATGGGGGCGTGCTTCGGCCCTGTCGTATTCCTCTGGATCGTGTTCGGATCGATCTTAGCCGGCGCGGTGCACGACTATATGTCTGGTATGATCTCTTGCCGGAATGAAGGGAAATCGATAGCTGAGCTTTCCGGAATTTATTGCGGATCCGGGGCTAAATGGGCGATGAGGACGTTTTCGATAGTTCTCCTGGTCCTTACAGGCACAGTGTTCGTAAACAGCCCGGCGGCACTTATTGCAAGGCTCACGCCGTTTGCTGATACAGAAACGCTTTGGATCGTTATAATACTGATCTATTATGTACTGGCCACGCTTCTTCCGATAGATAAAGTGATCGGAAGAATATATCCTGTGTTCGGCGTGATACTGATCCTGATGGCAGTGAGCGTGCTCGGCGGAATAATAGCCGGCGGCTACACTATCCCGGAGATCACGTTTAAGGACCTTCATCCAAGCGGCCTTCCTATATGGCCGTTCATGTTCATAACTGTGGCATGCGGCGCAATTTCAGGATTCCACGCGACTCAGTCCCCGATGGTCGCGAAGTGCATAACAAATGAGAAACAGGGCAGGACAGTTTTCTACGGAGCTATGATAGCAGAAGCAGTCATCGCGCTGATCTGGGCGGCTGCCGGTGTTGCTTTCTACGGCGCGACAGATATCCTGAACAACGCCATCACTGAGATGGGCCAGTCAGGAACAGTATACGATATCTCATACAATATGCTGGGAGCGTTTGGAGGCGCGCTTGCGGTGATTGGAGTCGTCGTCTGTCCGATCACGTCCGGCGATACAGCTTTCAGGAGCGCCAGGCTGATACTGGCAGAGACATTTGACCTTAATCAGAAAAAGATAAAAAACAGGCTGATCATCACGATCCCGCTGCTTGCGATAGGAGCGATCCTTACTCAGCTCGACTTCAACGTGCTGTGGCGCTATTTCTCATGGAGCAACCAGACGCTTGCGATGCTGTCGCTCTGGATCGCGACGACATACTTCATCAAGAGAGGCGGAAACAGATTTGACGCCTTCATCACAGCAGTTCCGGCGACATTCATGTCCGCCGTCAGCAGCACATATATACTCATGGCTGACGAGGGGTTCGGCCTGGATGCAGGGATCGCTTATCCTGCAGGTGCCATTTTTGCCGCGTCTCACTTCATCTTCTTCGTCGCCATGCTCCTCAAATACGATCCGGAGCTTAAGGGAGTAAAACTGTACTGATATTGTGAATCTGAAAGATGAAGAAAACTGATCAAAACCATTACGAATGTATAATTATAGGGGCCGGTGCATCCGGCCTCTTTTTCGCTGCCGGGGAAAGCCTTTCCGTGAGCAGTATCCGCGGCCGGAAGCTGATCCTCGAGAAGACGCTGCGGCCGGGACAGAAGCTTCTCATGAGCGGCGGCGGCATGTGCAACATCACTCACGGAGGCCCGATCAAAACCTTTATCGGGAGATACGGAGAGGACGGCCGTAAGATCCGTACGGTGCTGTACAGACACAGCAATCTCGAGCTCATGGACATGTTCCGGAAGCTCGGAGTCCCACTTGCGGAGCGTGCCGACGGCAAAGTCTTCCCGGAGTCGATGAAAGCTAAGGACGTCCTGGACGCGCTTCTTTCCGCAGCAGAAAGAAGCGGCTGGGAGATCATGACAGGCGCTGAAGTTGCCGGAATAGCATGTGCGGCGGGAACCACAGCGGTTACTCTTTCTGACGGGACAGAGCTTACGTCGGATAAGCTCGTGGTCGCGACCGGTGGTGCATCATATCCGGCAACAGGTTCAGACGGCACGTTTTTTAAAGTGCTCGAGAGAGATCTCGGGCTGCAGGTTTCGCCGCTTCATCCGGCGCTTTCGCCTGTATACGTGCAGGACTTCAGGTATGAAGAACTTGCGGGTGTAGATTTTGATGATATAGAAGTGAAGTGCGGAGGGAATGTGTCGCGCGGCCCTGCGCTTATCACGCATCGTGGATTCAGCGGCCCTGCAATACTGCATATCTCGAGGTATGCATACCCCGGGAGCGATATGGTCATAAACTATGTGCCGGAGATGAGCACCGAAAGCATGCTCGCAAAGATGAAGGAAGAACAGCCCGGGACGAATGTGACCGCGGGGACGTATGTGGCGTCGCTCACAGGACTGCCGAAAGCGTTCGTAAATAAAGTGATCAGGCTGCCGGGTGAGAAATTCTCAACACTTTCTTACAGAGAGATCCAGGAAATAGTGTCAGATATCACACATCATATATACTCGGTCAGCGGCACCGGCGGATGGAATGACGCAATGGTGACCGCTGGTGGAATATCCCTCGATCAGATCGATCTTAAGACGATGAAGATAAAAAAAGATCCCGGCGCGGACGTCAGGATCATTGGAGAAGCTCTGGATATATGCGGAGAATCAGGAGGGTACAATCTCCAGTTCGCCTACTCATCAGCAATGGCGGCGCTTGAGCCATAGGATCAGTATTCCGGCGGCCGTATCTTGGATTTAGCTTTCTGCAGGAATCTGTCGTTATCCACGATGAACCGCTCATGCGTGCCTTCTCCGATAAGGCTTTGCTCATCATACACTTTAACTTTGAATGTAAGCTTCCGGCCATCCATTTCGATAAGCTCACTTTCACAGGCGACTCTCATTCCGACGGGCGTCGCCGACACATGCGCCACATCAAGTTTAGTGCCGACAGTTCCCTGGCCGTCATCCAGCCCGGCCGCGACACTCTTCCAGCACGTCTCCTCTATCAAAGCCGCCATCGCCGGCGTTGCGAACACAGGCAGCTCGCCGCTTCCCATTGCTTTTGCTGTCAGCTCCTCAGTGACCGTTTCCTCTATTCTGTTCCTGATGCCAGTTTCCATGTTTATTTAGTCCTCAATTCGTTAAATGCATCTTCCCAGGGCGTCACTTTGCCAGCGTTGATATCATTTAGGCCCTCCTGGATCTTATTGTATAATTCAAGCTTTCCGGCCATCTCATCATAGGCTTCTATACTCATTATCGCCAGGTCCCCTTTACCGTTTTTTGTAATGAATATGGGTTTACCAGATTTATGGCACTGCTCAGATACTTCACTATAAGAATTCCTGAGCTCAGCACTGGATTTTATTATAGGCATATGATTTCCCCTCCATACTAATTTTATAACAAAATTATACATAAATATTATTATATAGTCAATTGCTTTTATTGTTCTATTCAATGTGCTCGTGTGTTAAAATAATCTTATATATGGAGGTGTGATATGACTGAAAAGGAAAAGATGCTTGCGGGGCTGCTGTACGACGCGGCGCACGACGAGGAAACGGACAGAGAGCATATGTATTACTATGATCTTTGCCATGAGTTCAACCACTGCATGCCGTCAGACAGGGCGAAGCAGCTAGAGATCCTCGACAGGATCCTCGGGAAGCATGGCAAGGATCCGATGGCGTTCGGCCCTATCGAGATCGACCTCGGATATAACGTTTCAGTCGGAGACTATTTCTTCATGAACCACGGTACGGTCATGCTCGCCACCAACAAAATTTCGTTTGGCGACAATGTTCTCATCGCGCCGCACTGTACATTTTCATGCGCGGGGCATCCATTCAACGTGGAAGAGAGAAAGGCTGGTCTGGAGTATGCATATCCTATAACCGTCGGTGACGACGTCTGGTTTGGAATGGGCTGCCAGGTATGTCCGGGAATAACTATAGGAAACAATGTCATCTTTGCCGCCGGAAGTGTGGTCTGTCACGACATACCGGATAATGTACTGGCTGGAGGGAACCCTTGTGAAGTTATCCGCGGGCTTACTGAAAAGGATTACGACAGATACCACGAGTGCGAGTATGACTTTGCGGCAGGGCGCATGAATAAAGAAATAGAAAAGTAAGGATTTTGATCAGTGGAAGCCTGCAGAACACGGGCGCCACTGGATAGAGATAACGGGAGAAGCATAGTGGCATTCACACACTTACATCTTCATACTGAGTACAGCCTCCTGGACGGAGCGTGCCGGATAAAGGACGTCGTCGCGAGAGCGAAGGAACTGGGGTTTGACAGTCTCGCGATAACGGACCACGGGAATATGTTCGGCGCGGTCGATTTCTGGAAGGAATGCAGGAAGCAGGGGATACACCCTGTGATCGGCTGTGAGGTGTACACCGCGGCGCGCCGGATGGAGGACAAGGACCCGGAGAAGGACCGCCATCAGGGGCACCTGATTTTGCTTGCCAAAAATGACACAGGATACCACAACCTCATCAAGATAGTATCGCTCGGGTACACTAAGGGTTTCTACTTCAAGCCGAGGATCGATAAGCGTGTGCTCCGCGAGTACCATGAGGGCGTAATCTGCCTTTCGGCGTGCCTTGCCGGAAACATCCAGCACAGGCTGCTTAACCATGACTATGAAGGCGCCAGGGAGGAGGCGCTGGCGCTCAAGGATATATTCGGAGATGATTTTTACCTTGAGCTCCAGGACCACGGACTTGACGAGGATAAGGTAGTCGACCCACAGCTCGTGAAGCTTCACAAGGAGCTCGGGATCGAGCTCGTATGCACGAACGACTGCCACTATATAAACAAGGAAGACGCCGAAGCGCACGATGTCTTGCTCGCGATCCAGACGGCGACGACTCTATCTGACCCGAACAGGATGAGGTTCCAGACGGACGAGTTCTACCTGAAGTCTGAGGAGCAGATGAAGGAGCTGTTCCACTACGCTCCGGAAGCAGTCGAGAACACTCACAGGATCGCGATGGAGTGCCAGGTCGAGTTCACGTTCGGTGAGTACCACCTGCCTTTGTTCGTGCCGCCTGAAGGATATACGAACCAGGAATATCTAAGGAAGCTGTGCGCGGACGGGATAAAAGAGAGATACGAGGATGTGACGCCGGAGCTTAAGGAGCGCCTTGATTATGAGCTCGGTGTGATCGAGTCAATGGGGTACGTTGAGTACTTCCTGATCGTATGGGACTTCATCAACTTCGCGAAGGAGCATGGCATCATGGTCGGCCCGGGGCGCGGGTCCGCGGCAGGGAGCATCGTCGCGTACTGCCTTAAGATAACAGATATCGACCCGATCAAGTACAGCCTTATCTTTGAGCGCTTCCTCAACCCTGAGAGAGTGAGCATGCCGGATATCGACGTGGACTTCTGCATCGAGCGCCGGCATGAAGTGATAGAATACGTAAAGCGTAAATACGGTGAAGAGAACGTCTCGCAGATCGTAACGTTCGGGACGCTTAAGGCGAAGGCGGTCGTCCGCGACGTCGGGAGAGCGCTTGAGCTGAGCTACGCCGATACAGACAAGATCGCGAAGGCGATCCCGTTCCAGCTCGGGATGACGATCGATAAAGCCCTCCAGATGAGTCCTGACCTCAAGGCGATGTATGAGGGCGACGAGCGTGTGAAGAAAGTGATCGATATGTCGCGCGCTCTCGAGGGCATGCCGCGCCACGCGTCTACACACGCGGCAGGCGTCGTTATATCAAGGCTTCCGGTCGACGAGTACGTGCCGCTCTACATGTCAGACCGCGGCGTCGCGACCGAATTCAACATGACGACGATCGAAGAGCTCGGACTCCTCAAGATGGACTTTCTCGGGCTCCGGAACCTTACGGTCATCCGTGACGCTCTTGCTATGATCGAGCAAAACCACGGCGTTACAATAGATTTCCCGAAGATGGGATACGACGATAAGGCCGTGTACGACCTCATCGCTAGCGGGAACACTCAGGGCATATTCCAGCTTGAGAGCGGCGGCATGACATCGTTCATGCAGAACCTCAAGCCGTCATGCTTTGAGGATATCGTCGCAGGCATATCGCTGTACCGGCCGGGCCCGATGGACTCGATCCCGAAATACATTGAAAACAAAAAAGATCCTTCGAAAATAAAGTACGTGACTCCTGAGCTCGCGCACATCCTTGACGTAACATACGGCTGCCTGGTCTACCAGGAACAGGTCATGCAGATCGTCCGCGACCTCGCAGGCTACAGCTACGGCAGGTCTGACCTCGTCCGCCGCGCGATGAGCAAAAAGAAGAAAGATGTGATGCTAAAGGAGAAGGAGTACTTCATAAACGGGAAGTTCAAGGAAGGAAAAGCTCCTGAAGAGGGCATGACTCCGGGGAGAGCTCAGCTTTCAGGTATCTATATAAATGACGATGATATCGAGATCCCGGGCTGCATCCGGAACGGCATTTCGCGTGATGCTGCCGAGGCGATATTCAGCGACATGGAGACGTTCGCACAGTACGCTTTCAACAAGTCGCATGCCGCGGCATATGCTGTCGTCGCTTACGAGACGGGATATCTCAAGAAATACTATCCGGTCGAGTTCATGGCAGCTCTCATGTCGAGCGAGATGAGCAACACGGAGCATCTGTCAAAATACATACGTGACGCTGAGGAAAACGGAATCAGGATCCTTCCGCCTTCGGTGAATGAATCGGAGAAGAAGTTTACCTGCGAGAACGGATGCATAAGGTACGGTCTACAGGCTGTCAAGAACGTCGGCGAGAACGCGATAGACAATATTGTTGAGGCACGTGAGCGAAACGGAAAGCCGAAGAATATATTTGAATTCATAAACGGGATCGACGTCGGAATAGTAAACAAGAAGGCTGTGGAAAGCCTGATAAGGGCGGGGGCGCTGGACTGCTTCAATAAGAACAGGGCCGCGCATCTCGCGATATACGAGATTTTGATGGAGTCCGCGCAGAACGACGCCAAGAAGAACGTCGCCGGACAGGTGTCTCTCTTCAACATGGAAGGAGTAGACCTAGGGACGGAGGATGCCGCGGGGAAGCTGCCGGACGTCGCGAACTTTGACGACAAGACTTTGCTCGCGATGGAGAAAGAGATGCTCGGGGTGTATATCACCGGTCATCCGCTTGAGGAGTACCGGGAGAAGATGAGCATGCTCGCGACTGTGACGAGCAGGGAGCTAGCGGCAAGTGCTGCTCCGTCGGAGGAAGAGGATGAAGAAGGCGTCGTGAATGAGTCAGGATACTCGGGCGGCGCGGCAGGAATGAGCGCAGCAGCAGGCGGCGCCGATAGCAGCGGCTTCTACGATGGACAGGATGTGGTCATCTGCGGTATGATAGCAGGAAAGAAGAACCTCGTCACAAAGAACAGCAAGATGATGGCGTTCGTCGACATAGAGGATCTGTACGGGACGGTGGAGACGGTCGTGTTCCCGAATGTGTACGAGCGGTGCCAGGAAGTGCTTAACGAGGACAATGTCGTCGCGATGAAAGGGAAGCTCAACTTCAAGGAAGGTGAGATACCTAAAGTCCTCGCAGATAACGTAATGATGCTGGACGACCCTGAAGTCGAGACGATCGCGAAATACAGCAGCCGCGGGTACGGCGGAAATTACAGCGGCGGATATAGCGGCGGAGCCGTCGGCAGTTTCGGTGAGCCCGATGAGGAAGCATACGCCGGGCCGATAGACGGATACGGAGCAGGCATGCCGCAGGGCGACGCAGCTGGGCAGAAAGCCGTCAGGCCGGCTCAGCCGGTCAAAGTGAAGATCCCTCAGGAGATGGAAGAGACCGACGCACTGCAGAAGATCAAAGAGGTTTTGTTGAAGTACCCCGGGAACACTCCGGTGTACATATACCTTAAGAGCGGCCGAACCGTCAGGACCGGAGAGGGTGCCGGCGTGAGGCCTTCAGCAGACCTGCTGTCGGACCTCGGCGACATAGTGCTGAACAAGAATGTCAGGTTCGCTGGACGGGTGGTATTCTGACATTCTCAAAAATAGATGATCCAGCTGTATAGCTGAGATGGAAAGAGGAAAAAGAAAAGGATGGAAAATAGAAGGTCATCGATAAGAACGAAGATGTACATCTTTGTCATAATCACCATACTGGCAGTTGCGTTTGGTACGTCGGCGATCGCGTTCACGACCGGGGCGAACCAGATCAACAGGTACTACGAGCAGAACGCTGCAGATAACGCGAGGAATTTCGCCTCGATGGTAGATGGTGATTTTCTCAAGGAGCTTCGTGAAGTCGCGGCGTCTGATGAATTCCAGGAGCTCCGGGAGCAGGCCGAAGAAGAGGATAATGAAAAGCTGATAGAGGATTACCTCCGAGAGAAGGGACTGTGGGAGAGATACAACAATACACGCAGGATGATCACCACTTACCTCGGGAACATGAAGGGGATCAAATACCTGTATATAATAGCGCATGGCGATGCGAATGCTGACCGCGACATGTATCTGGTCGACGATGAGGAGAACCCGATCTATGAGACAGGCTACTATGAAGACCGTGAGACTGAGCTTGAGGGGATAGACATTACGAATATGCCAAAGCCAAGGATCTCTAACGGAGACTGGGGATGGCTCTGTTCTGACTTCAAGCCTGTATACTCTTCGGATGGTGAGTGTGTGTGCATCGTGGGCTGTGACATCGGAATGGACGATGTGATGGCTGAAAGGAGGAGACTTCTGCTCCTCCTGATCGCGGGCACTATTGCTATCACAGCTGTCGTTCTGGTGGCGGCAGTTTATTTCATCAACAAAGCCGTCGTCACGCCGCTGAACAGCATGTCCAGTGAGATGAAGAAGTTCACGCCTGCAGAAGGGCTCAGCTATGAAGAAGCAGGCGTGATCGACATTGACATAAAGAGCAACGACGAGATCGAAGAGATCTACCAGAGCATCCGGAACATGCAGATCCGTATCATTGATTACCTCAGGGATATGCTCAAGCTCCAGGAAGATAACAAGAAAGCTGAGAACGACCTGAAGAATAAGGAGGAAGAGATAGACCAGCTGAGCATCGAGACATATAAGGACGCGCTGACCGGAGTCGGCAGCAAGGCGGCGTATAACAAGAAGATCGCAGAGATTAACGAACAGCTGAAAGAATCCGACATTGATTTCTCCATGGTGATGGTGGATATCAACAACCTGAAGCATGTCAATGATGAGTACGGTCACAAGAACGGCGACATGTACATAAAAGGCTGCTGCCATATGATAAGTGACGTATTCAGGTATTCTCCTGTCTACAGGATCGGCGGTGATGAATTCATCGTGATCCTGTTCGGCTCAGACTATGAAAGCCGGATCAAGCTGTGCAAAAAGCTTAAAGATGAGTTCAGAGCGACATACGAGCAGCAGAGCATTCCGTCCTGGCTTAGGTATTCAGCCGCTGTTGGAATGGCAGACAAGGCAGCAGAGAACCCGACGACAGAATTCGTCTTTAAGTCAGCGGACGAGGAAATGTATAAAGATAAAGGACAGTTCAAAGAGAAATACGGCGAAAACTACAGGTAGTGGGACATGGCGTTATTTGCGGAATATAAGCGAGTGTGTTTTTGGGCGTGCGAGCGAAGTCGAGCCGTGCTGTGCAGACAGTCCCCGAAAACACACTTTTTTCATATTTTGACATATGGGTTTTGTTGGTGGTATACTGAACATGGCATAATATGATGCCAACGGGATTTTGACAGGTTAATAATATTACATAAAAGGAGAGAAAAACATTATGGAACTTGTTACTTCAACAAAGATGTTCAAGAAGGCTTATGATGGCGGTTATGCTATTGGAGCTTTCAACGTAAACAATATGGAGATCGTGCAGGGAATCACCGAGGCATGCGAGGAAGAGAACGCACCTGTGATCCTTCAGGTATCCAAGGGAGCGAGAGCTTATGCAAATCCTATCTACCTGAGGAAGCTGGTAGATGCTGCTGCTGAAGCCTGCCCTGACATTCCTATTTGCCTGCACCTTGACCACGGCCCAGACTTTGAGACATGCAAGTCATGCGTAGACGGCGGATTCACATCAGTCATGATCGATGCTTCAGGCAA
>CAZBFD010000043.1:0-11069 GCA_964491055.1 uncultured Eubacterium sp. | reverse complement strand
CAAGACTTGCTCATGATATCGGCGGCGACGAGAAGCTGTGTGCAGTACTCATCGGAGATGACGTAAAAGGTCTGGAGAAGGAGTGCTTCGAGGCCGGAGCTGACATGATCTATGAGATCGAGGATCCGCTGCTGAAGGACTACACAACAGATGCCTTCACAAAGGTAATGACAGATGCCATCAACGAGTACAAGCCTGAGATCGTTATCTACGGCGCGACTCATATCGGAAGAGACCTGGCACCAAGGGTAGCTGCAAGACTTAACACAGGACTTACAGCTGACTGTACTCACCTGGACGTCAAGATGGACAAGTACATCGCTTTCGCTAACGAGAGGACAACACTTGACACATCCAAGCTCGATCCTGACAGCACAGACACAGGTCTCAAGATGACACGTCCTGCATTCGGCGGAAACCTGATGGCTACCATCATCTGCCCGAAGAACCGTCCGCAGATGGCTACAGTAAGGCCGGGCGTCATGCAGAAGATCGAGCCTGAAGAAGGAAAGACAGGCGAAATCGTAAAGGTAGACTGCAAGCTCTCAGAAGACGACATCAGGACAAAGATCGTCGAGATCGTTAGAGAGACAAAGGAAGTCGTATCCCTGACAGACGCAGACATCATCTGCTCAGGCGGACGTGGACTAGGCGGACCGGAAGGCTTCAAGCTGATCCAGGAATTCGCTGACAAAGTCGGCGGAGTAGTCGGTGCTTCCCGTGCTGCAGTAGACTCCGGCTGGATCGATCATTCACATCAGGTCGGCCAGACAGGAACGACAGTAAAGCCTAAGATCTACTTCGCATGCGGAATCTCTGGAGCTATCCAGCACCTTGCCGGAATGCAGAACTCAGACATCATCGTAGCGATCAACAAAGACCCGGATGCGCCTATCTTCGAGGTGGCAGACTTCGGTATTGTTGGAGATCTCTACAAAGTAGTACCTGAGATCATCGCAGAGTGGGACAAGGCAGAAGCTCTGTACGACGAAGTACATAAAGAAGCATAGCTTCAGTATAAAAGACAAAAATGAGCTGCTTCGGTAGTGCCTTCAGGCATTTCCGGAGCAGCTTTTTTTCAGCATTTTTGGACCTCAGGTGCAGCACATGTGATGCGCCGTGTCACAGCCTGAGCGTCTCCGTTATGATCTTATCCAGGTCAGAAGCGCTTTCTGCAGTACGGAGCTTATCTCGGGAATCGTCAGGAACCAGAGATGAGACGAGCGCGAGATCATCCTTATCCGTAACGGCAATCGAATCATAATATGATGCTGAGAAGATCACTGCATCTTTAAGGAATGTTTTTCCTTTCCTGATGCCTTCAGATGTTCTTTTGCTCAGCACGAGCATCTTCTTCGGTGCGTCGCTGAGCGCGAAGCTTATGATCATCTCAGGATCGTCGGTATCGAAAGTGCAGATCAGGTCGATCTGTGCATCGCCGTATAGTCTCTTCTGTGTGAGCGCGTATTCATACCTGAGGAAGCTGATTGCCTCGTCAAATGGGATCTTCCCGCTTTTATACAGCTCAAGGACGGGTCTTCCTACAGAAGAAAGCGGCTGGCTGATCTGCGTTGTAATAGTCGGGACATTCCTTGTATCGGGATATGCGTTATCGAGATACTTCTGCGACAGCTTCTCATCACAGCTGTAAAACAGATCATATTCCTTATCAGGACAGTTTTCTGCAAGGTCATGCAGCATGGCTGATTCATTTTTTGAAAGGAAGGCCTGTGTATAGAGCAGGACTTTCGGTCTGTCTGTGACTGGTGCATCGTAAAGTGCAAGGCCTGTTTCATCATTTAAGAAGATGCGGCAGAGCTTCTCCGGGTTGTCTTCTTCGTCATATTTATAGAGGTCACGGATCATTTCAGTGTCGGAATACTGTTTGCCGGAGCGTATCTTGCTGATAAGCTCATCCCTGTTGTGTGCTATATCCAGAGGAAGCTCATCGACGCTTATGTTAAGGCCCTGGTTCTCACGATACTCATCCATATCCTCAACATACAGGATCACCTGCTTTTTCAGGATAAGGTAATCGAAGAAGACGCTTGAGTAATCTGTTATCAGCGCGTCTGTCACAGTCAGGAACTTATAGCTGTCGACATCCTTCGGGAATTTCCGGATATGCCTGAATCCGCTGCAGTCAAGAAGATCATTCTGGTGATGGTAATGATGCAGGTTGACGAACAGGATCTCGCTATCATCAAGGCTGTCGTCAATAAATGAAAGAAGAGGTCTTATCCTTCCCATGAATTCATCGTCGGAAAGGTATCTCCTCAGAGTGGGCATATACGCATAGATCTTTTCGCCATTCGGAGCAAGTTCTTTTCTGAGCTTCTGTTTTTCATCATCTGTTACCTTGAGCAGGCCTGCTGTCCTGGGATAGCCCATCATAAGGCTTTTTGCTTTCAGAAGACCTGTCAGCCTGTAGGACCTCCACATGATATCCTTTGTGAAATCATTCGGGTAAAGAAGATAATCGGAGCACAGGAAATTCTTCTGCTGCTTGGCAGTCCAGTGTATTATATTGCTGCCTTTCAGCACGCCCAGGCACTTAAGCGGTGTGCCGTGCCAGGTATCTATCATTATCTGTCCGGGCCGCTTTATGAACTGGTACGGGAAATAGCTTTCGGTCAGAAGGTATCTGCAGGTCTCAAGCTTCTTGTCATATCCGGAAGGCACAGTGCTGGTCCTGCTCCAGCCTTTCTTTCTGATCAGATCATTTACTTTATCATCAGTTTCGTCGGCGGTAGTCCTTACATAAATATGGAAATCAGAGAAATCGTCATTACTGTTTAGCTCATCAAGGATATACTCGAGATTGCCTGAGACATCGCGGCCTAATCCGCTGAGTAAGATCGAATGATCATCCAGCGGCAGATCATAATAATGGTCTATGACGCTTTTCCCGGCAGGCTTGATATTCATTTTCCTGAGCATTTGAGTGTATTTCTTCTTGAGTTTAAGGTATTCGCTATTATCGCCTGCGGATCTCTTCTCTTCATGCGGTTTGAACAGATCAAAAAAACTGAACATGACATACCTCTCTGAAATGTGTCTGTGACCTGATAAAATCTAATCTTAATATACCATTCCGGCAGAACTGATACAATAGCACGGACAGTAAACACTGCCGGAGAAGGCAGGGCATATCATGATTCTTCAGACAGTCGAAAACAGAAGACAGATGTGGTACAATAGAAGTACTTCATAAGGACAAAAGGGGTATGCGATAAAGGAGAGCCAATACATGAAGAATATCATCCGAAAGAAGATAGACAGATTCTTTACATCCACAACGCACCGGAAGTACTGGTACGGTACCAGCTACAAGTACTGCAGGATTAAAGACAACGTGATTCTGCTGGAATCGTTCAATGGTGAGACCATAAATGATTCCAGCCTTGTTTTTGCGCGGGAGATCCAGAGGCTGTACCCGGGCAGATACAAGGTGTACTTTTCATCATCGGACATAAAGACGCATAAGATCCTTATAGACCGTGAGAAGCTGGATGTCGAGCTTGTCGACGTAAAATCATTCAAGTACCTCAAGCTCCTCGCGACAGCAAAGTACTTTATCTCAAATGCATCGATCTCAACATTCTACACCAGGCGTCCGGGACAGATATTTCTCGATACATGGCACGGCACGCCTCTTAAGACCCTCGGGAAAAGGATGAAGAAGGGCAGCGCCTCCATGGGGACAGGACAGCACAGCTTCCTTCAGGCGTCACATCTGCTGTTCCCTAACGACTTCACCAAGGATGTCATGATGAAGGACTATAACCTGGAGAGACTCTATACAGGCAAGGTAGTCATGTCCGGATACCCGAGGAACCAGGTGTTCATGCAGGAAGGCAAGGCTGAAGAGATACGCGGGAAATACGGGCTTGACGGTAAGACGGCCTACGCATATCTTCCTACATGGAGAGGTACCAGCGCAAGCGATGTAAATGTCGGCGACTATATAAACAGACTGAGGATCATCTTCCATAAGCTAGATAAGACCATGACGGATGATCAGGTGTTCTATGTCAATTTCCACCAGATGCTGAAGACATCGATCGACCTGAGCGGATACAAGCATATAAAGGAATTCCCGAAGGATGTAGATACATATACCTTCCTTAACGCATGTGATGTTCTGGTGACAGATTACTCAAGCGTCATGTTTGACTTTATGCTGACCAGAAAGCCGATCCTGCTGTTCATGTATGACTATGACCAGTACCTGGCTGACCGCGGCCTGTATCTGGACATAAAGACGCTCCCGTTCAGGCAGATATATGACGAGGAAGACTTCTACGGCTGCATCAGAGACGATCTATGCCTGAGCGACAGCTACACAGACACAGAATTCTACAAGTCATTCACAAAGTACGAAGACGTCGACAACCCGGAGAGGCTCCTCAGGATGATCCTGGAGGACGACTGCTCGGGACTTGAGATCAAAGACTACGCGTTCAACAAAGAGCAGGGCATGAACGTGTTCATGCCGCTTAAAGTCGACAGAGAGTCAGACTTTACGACATTTGAAGCGGTAGCAAACGATAAAGACTCTGTGGTGCTCCTTCAGCGTAAATGGATCAATGACGATCTCGGCCAGCTGCTTTATGACAAGTACCTTGACTCGTTCAACTACGTTGTAACGACATCAGCATACGCAAGGACATACAGCGAGATGCTGCTCACCAAGCTCGGCTCTGCCAAGGCGGTAAAGGAAGTAAACGACAGGAACATGAAGAGGTGCTTCGGGGACCTGAACATAAAGAAGCAGATAACGGCATACGGCTGCTTCAAAGACAACTGCCAGGTGAACCCGAAGAAAGTGGTGCTCGTACAGGCAGAACTCAGCAACTATGGGCCGGGCAGCCTCGACATCACTATAAAAGACGAAATGAATATGAAGGTGGATAGTGTTGCGATCCTCGATGAGAAGAACACTATCCTTTCGAAACGTCCGCCGGAAGATGAAGAACTTGAGACCAAGACGTTCCACTATGATTTCAGGAAGCAGATAGAAGAGACTTTGTTCCCGAATAAGAGCAGCGCTTCAGCCGGTCTCCTCGTAACAGATGATAAAGGAAAGAAAAAGCTGGTCAAGTTCACTGACAGGGAGCGGGCCGAGCACGTACAGCCTAAGAATACGCCGAGGAAGAGAATATCATATGATCCGATATTCTACAGCTGCGAGCTTCCGCAGGACTTTATGATGCGTAAGTACTCATATATGTTCCTTACCAAGGAAGAAAGCGAGCATACTGAGATGCAGAACGTCAGCATCGTGCCTTATATCGACAAGAACTGCTCACTTTCCTTCAGAGTATGCAACGACGATAAGTCCATAGAGTTCGCGACAGACCTGGGGCAGCTCATCTCTGTAAAATGCTACGGAAAGACCATACGCATCAGGGTTTTGATGAGGGCCTGGGCGCACGACCTGAAGAACCTTGACGGGATCTGCCTGAAATACATATCCAGGATAGGAGAAGAGGGCGAAGTCACGCTTGCCACGACGAAGACCGTACAGGGTGAAGACGTAGTACTGGACGGATCAGTCACGATCGGACCTGATACAGGACTTAAGCCTATCAACTGGGGAGCATATGTCAAGATAAGATACGGAGGTACTGACCGCTACCTCAGGATAGTTACAAAGAATATCCTTAAGAAAGAAGCGTTCTTCTATAAGAACATGCACGCCGACTGCGGCGACGGATTCCTGATATATCCGTTCATCAATTCATGGGGCACACTGAAATTCCTGTACAGGCTGAAGTCCGAGTATGACACGCCGCTTGTCAAGGCGAAGGAGATACTTGCGCTCATTCTGTATCCTTTCGCAAGCCTGTTCTTAAGGCATAACATAATAATATTCGAGAAGTTCAGCAAGACTGCGCAGGACAACAGCTATTACTTCTTCCGTTACTGCATGGACAAGCTTCCTGCGGAAAAGAAGAAGCATGTGTTCTATGTCATAGATAAGGCATCCGCGGATTATGAGGCTGTAAAGCCGTATGACAGCAATGTCATACAGTTCATGAGCTTTAAGCACATGCTGTATGCGCTTACCATGGAGGCATGTGTATCCACGGACGCGAAGGTGCATTTCTACGCGTGGTATTGCATGCCGAGCAAGATATTTGAGATAATAATGCAGAAGCCAGAGATGTTCCTGCAGCATGGAGTTACAGCTCTCAAGAAAGTAGACAGGCTGTTCGGCAAGCACTCCCAGAACCCAATGAAGTGGTTTGTCGTAACCTCCAAGATAGAGAAGGACCTGGTCGTAAGGGAATTTGACTACAAGCCTGAGAATGTACCTATAACTGGCTTCACAAGATGGGACGTCCTTCATGACAAGAAGGATCCGAAAGACAGATTCATACTTATGATGCCTACGTGGAGAGCATGGCTGGAGGATGTATCGAATGAACAGTTCCAGGAGAGCGATTATTACAAGAAGTACGTGGAGCTTATATCAAGCAAAGAGCTCGCCGATCTTCTGAGGGAGAACGGTCTTTATCTGGTGCTCTATCTGCATCCTAAGTTCGCGCAGTACATAGAGACTTTCCAGAGTGTTAAAGACGATCTGATAAGGTGCATACCGTTCGGTGAGGAGCCTCTTAATGAGATAATGATGCGCGCGGAGATGCTGGTCACGGACTATTCAAGTACGTGCTGGGACATGATGTTCATGAACAAGCCGGTCATATTCTATCAGTTCGACAGAGATACATATCTTACGGCGCATGGATCATATATAGATCTGGAGAAGGATCTTCCATCTGATAATACAAGAGAAGGCAAAGACGTGATCAGATACCTGAAGGATTATATTGATAACGACTTCAGGATCAAGGACGAGTATGCAGACCGTGTGGATTCATTCTTCGAGTTCAGAGATACAAGAAACAGCCAGCGTACGTATGAGTATCTAATGCGCCAGGTGAAGCTTCTTAAGTAAATTTAAATTTACAAAGGTCATAGAATATAATATAATCATGATAATTGTGTAATGGACAGTCAGATGAAAGGTAGAAAGATCCAGTGGAAAGAAAATCGACTGTAAAAATAATCGCCGGGATCGTGGTATTCCTGATATTGTTATCAGTATTACTGACAGTGATCGGCAAGCCGTTTATCCCGATCGAGCACTTTGTGGATCAGCAGCAGATAATGTATTACAATTTCCCGAAGAAGACTGTGGATGTGCTGTGTACCGGAAACAGCACATTCAGGCAGGGATTTTCTCCTAATACAGTATGGCATGATTATGGCATCGTTGCATATTCCAGGGTGGATTCGCGGCAGAGCCCGGAGCTTACGTATTTTGAAGTCAAGGATACACTGAGACGGCATGACCTCAAAGTGGTGATCATGGGTGTCCCGAGGCTTTTCTCAGAGTACGACTACGTGGAGAATGAGCCGCTGCTCAGGAGATCGATGGACTATAAGCAGCTGACTTTTCAGAAGATAAAGACTGCAGCAGCTCTGTCATCGCATACTGATATGAAGGAAACTATCAGCTACATTTTCCCTCTGCTGAGATATCATTCGAGGTGGACCGAGCTTCCGGATGAAGAAGATGAAGACCGGTCATTTGAGCATGATCATGATTACTGGAGAGGGGAGTTCCGTGTCAATCAGCTGAAGGTGCTGCAGGACAGGACATTTGCGGATTCTTCCACAGAGGTGCCGGAATACAGTAAAAAAGCGATAAAATGGTATGAGAAAACTCTGGAGCTCTGTAATAAGAAGGGCGTGAAGGTACTCATCGTGTCGATGCCTGAAGTTACGAATACAGTAGGGATGCACGAGGGCATACAGGAATTTGCTGATAAGTACGGAGCCGATTATCTGGATTTCAATACAGATGAGCTTATTGAAGCAACTGGTATCAAATATAGTGAAGACTTCCAGGGCGGACACCATCTTGGTATAACAGGATCCCGCAAGGTATCAAAGTATATCGGACAGTATATGGTGGACAATTACGGCGTCCCGCAGTGGGAGTGCTCAGACGATCTTGCAAAGATGCTGGACGAGGATTATGTATCGTATACAGAGGAATACGATAAGTCTGTCAAGAAGATCCAGAAACAGATGAAAAAGCAGAAATGATCAGTAAGCTGATCATTTCTGCCTGGATAAATATGATATATACTTATTATTTCTGTTTGTAGACTTTGCCTTTGATCTTGCAGCCGCTTTTTGTGAAGCTGGAGCCTTTTCTGCAGTAGATGGCTCCTTTTTTATTGCTGTAGATATCAGCGTTCTTTATCGTCGCCCTGCATTTCTTTGCCAGGTTTATGCCCCACTGGTTGCTGTAGATGTAGTTACGCTTGCCTGTCATTTTCAGGGAGCATGACTCTACGAGCTGGATACCGTTCTTTTTATTCTTATAGATCTTATTGTTCTTTCCCTTGATATACAGATTGCCTCCCTTTGAGATCGCGATCCCGGCTGCTTTGCTGTTGCGGATGATATTTCCGTCTCCCATCGTGGCTTTGCCGGAAAGGCCGAATACGGACAGCTTGGCGCTGTAAAGCTCGTTATTCTCCATTTTACCGATCGTTGTCTTAGGGTGGGTGCCGAGGGCGCATTTCCCGCATTTTCCGATCTTATTGCCGCTCATCGTGCCTTTGATATGACAGTTGTCCTCAAGGTATATACCGTGTGTGCCGGTGTCGATTATGGTATTGTCTATGACGTTCTGGATGACGCAGGTGTTCTTTACCTCTCTGGAATCAAATACCTGCTCGGTGTCAGTGCTGATGCCGTGTCCGGTCACGTTATGTATGTAATTATCTTTGATCGTACCAACATTCGCTTTGGTAATGTCTATTCCTGCCTGCCCTGATCCGGAGATGTCGTTTCCTTCCACGAGAGCGATCGTTGATCCGCCGATCGAGCGGACGCCGTTACCATTGCAGTCCCTTACTGTGTTTCCTATCACCTGGCATCCCGAAGTGTCTGTGCCGCGGGCTTCGATACCGGACCAGCCGGCCTTGGAGGTATAAGTGTTCTTGACTATGCCGTTCGGGGCTCTGAATGCCTTATCTTCGAACAAGAATACACGGCCTTTTTTGCCTTCCAATTTATT
Organism: uncultured Eubacterium sp.; assembly: GCA_964491055.1. GTDB lineage: Bacteria > Bacillota > Clostridia > Peptostreptococcales > Anaerovoracaceae > Aminicella. Next base: position 1,966 of record CAZBFD010000043.1, on the reverse strand, counting down.
GTTGCCTACGAATGTTCCGCCATAAACACTGCCGCTCACCAGGAAATGATAGCTCGGGCTTGTATTTGTACAGGTATATTTAGTATCCTTCTCCCCGACAAGTATCACATTCTCAGGTACGTGGATCGATCTCTGGGCTGTGTAGTCGCCGGGGACCATATATACCATGAACATTGACTGTGATTCTTCGGCTCTCTCTTCAGCTGTATCAAGGGCATTCCTCAGAGAATCGATGCTGTCTGTAAAGATAACATCGTATTCCGGTATGCCGAACTCTTCACATGCGCTTACGCCGTTTTCTCCAAGCGTGTACCCGACAGCGCTTCCGTCTGTTGCGGCGAAAGTGAAGCTCACGCTCATCATCAATATGAGTGCCACGATACTTAATGTCAGTATGATCGATGATTTTTTCATGATAGTATTATCCTTTCTGCCAAGTTTAAATTTATATATATTGTAACATGAAAAAAGTTGAAAAAGTATTAAAACGACATATTCAAACTTGCAAAAAACACAGAAACGTGTTTTATATAAATAAGGTGCATGAATATGTTGCCGGTGCATTGATAAGACAAGAGGTTAAGATATGGCTTCGGAAGCAGTGGATACAGGCAAGAGAATAAGGTTCCTGGATGTTGCCAAGGGTATTGGCATTCTTATGGTAACTTTCGGCCATATTACAGAGCTCGATAATCCGGTCGACGATTATATGTCGCTGTATAAGATAACAATGTTCTATGTTGTTTCCGGGTATCTTCTCTCTTATTTGGGCAGGTATAAAGAGACAGGATACGGAAAGTATTTCCTGGGAGTTTTCAGGCATATCGGGGTTCCATATATTCTTTTCAGCATTGCTGCGATCGGGGTGAGAGTATACCGGGCTTCAGTAAATATGAAAGAGATAGAGCCGGTATTCGAGAAGTACTTTACAAAGTTCATAACACTGGAAGGGATCGCCACGCTATGGTTCCTTCCGACGATATTCTTCGCGCAGATTATACTGTTTATCATCGTGAAGAACAGTGACCATATCATAGGTAAGATCGCTTTGGCGTCAGTGTTATTCTGGCCGGCAGCAGTGCTCTTTTACTGGAACACGTATACGCCGGAGCTTGGGCCGCAGTCAGTCGCAGCTAAGAGTCTGATAGCTGTATGGTTCATGGCGGCAGGGTTCGTTTATCACTGGCTGATCCAGGATCACATCGACCCGAGACTGAGGTTCATTATCGGACTGATCCTTACTGCATTCACGTTCTGGCTGAGTAAGTTCAGCGTGGGGATAGACTTCAACCTGATGGAATACGGTGAGTATCCGTGGGCGTTCTTCGCCGGCGGGATCACAGGGTCGCTTGGTCTCATGATGGTGCTGGAAGGGCTGGAGCATGTATATGTTCCAAAGATCCTAGAGTACTTCGGCAAAAACTCGCTTATTCTTATGTGCGCCCAGAGAGGACTTTTATTCCTGAATATCATTACTGCAGGGTGGGGCGCAATGTTTAAGTTGACGGACGTGTTATGCGCGGACTACTATATTGAAAGAGTGTGCATATTGATATTGCTGCTATTGATGACGAGCGGCCTGATAGAGCTTATAAACGGCGTCAAAAAAGCTCTTTCCGGAATGATGCCGGAAAGAGCTTAGGAATAAACATTCTATTTAGATATTTCAGAAATAAAGTGATCATACGGGAACCCGACTACATTTTCATAATCGCCCTCGATATGATCGATAAAAGAACCGAAGCCGAGCTGGATCGCGTATCCGCCGGCTTTTCCTTTTGGCTCGCCTGAGTCGATATACTTATGCAGATCGCTGTCGGAAATGTCATTCACAAACACATCTGTAACGTCACAGAAGACTCGCTTTATCTTACGGGAAGGGCAGATGACAGCTACTCCTGTCATGACCTTATGCGAAGTCCCGCGGATCGATGAGAGCATGCGCCACGCGTCATCGTCATCCCTA
>CAZBFD010000042.1:0-11200 GCA_964491055.1 uncultured Eubacterium sp. | reverse complement strand
GTTGACAAACTCGCCAACACAGTAAAGATCACGCTTGGCCCTAAGGGCAGGAACGTGCTCATCAATAAGCCTTTCGGAGCACCGCTGATCACTAACGACGGTGTTACGATCGCTAAAGAGATCTATCTTAAGGACGTAGTTGAGAACATGGGTGCTCAGCTCGTAAAGGAAGTCGCGACCAAGACAAACGACGTCGCCGGTGACGGAACGACAACAGCTACACTGCTCGCTCAGGAGATCATCAGAGAAGGTTTCAAGAACGTTGCAGCTGGTGCTAACCCGATGGTCCTGAAGAAGGGAATCCAGGGTGCAGTAGACGTTGCGGTCGACGCGATCAAGGAGATCGCTAAGCCAGTAGAGACAAAGGAAGCTATCGAGCAGGTAGGTACAGTTTCCTGCAGCGACCCTGAGATCGGCGCTCTCATCGCAGAGGCAATGGAGAAGGTCGGACACGACGGAGTCATAACAGTTGAAGAGTCAAAGTCACTTGGCACAACGCTCGACGTTGTAGAAGGACTCCAGATCGACAGAGGATTCCTGTCACCTTACATGGTAACAGATACAGATAAAATGGAAACAGTCATGGAGGACGCTTACATCCTCATGACAGACAAGAAGATCGAGAACATCCAGGAACTCATTCCGCTGCTCGAGCAGATCATGAAATCAGGCAAGAAGCTGCTCATCATCGCAGACGATATCGAAGCTGAAGCTCTGGCAACACTCGTTGTCAACAAGCTCCGCGGAACGCTGAACGTAGTCGCTGTCAAGGCTCCGCTCTTCGGCGACAGACGTAAGGCAATGATGCAGGATATCGCGATCATCACAGGCGGCCAGGTGATCAGCACAGAGCTCGGCACAGACCTGAAGGATGCTACGATCGACATGCTCGGCCGTGCTCAGAAAGTCACAGTCGACAAAGACCATACGACAATCGTTAACGGCTACGGTGATCCGGATGAGATCAAAACCAGGATCGCGACAGTCAGAAGCGAGATCGCTAACGCCAAGATGGATTACGACAGAGAGAAGCTCGAAGAAAGACTTGCTAAGCTCGCTGGCGGCGTAGCTGTCATCAAGGCAGGAGCTGCTACAGAGACAGAGCTGAAGGAAAGAAAGCTCAGGATCGAGGATGCTCTGAACGCTACAAAGGCAGCTGTTCAGGAAGGTATCGTATCCGGAGGCGGAGTTGCTCTCGTAAGCATCATCCCGAAGGTGCATGAATATGTTGAGTCACTGACAGGCGACGAGAAGACAGGCGCCAAGATCATCGAGAGAGCTCTTGAAGAGCCGCTCAGACAGATCGCTGAGAACGCTGGTCTCGAAGGAAGCGTAGTCGTTGCAGAAGTAAAGGGCAAGAAGGATGGCTACGGATTCAACGCTGCTACAGAAAAGTACGAAGACATGTTCAAGGCCGGAATCGTAGACCCTGCCAAGGTAACAAGATCAGCACTGCAGAATGCTGCTTCAGCATCCGCAATGCTGCTCACAACAGAGTCAGGAGTCTATGATATCGACGAGGTAGAATCCGCTGCAACAAACGGAGCACCTCAGGGCATGGGCGGCATGACAAACATGGGCGGACTCGTATAGACAGATCGTCATACAGCAGAATAACAGAAAACATGCGCCGGATCCCGGGAGGGGCCCGGCGCTTTGCTGTAGTTGTCAAAAAACTGACTTGAATTCAGAAAAATCATATGCTAATATCACATTAGGAAAATTTAATAGTTAGGCCGAACTAACGGAATAAGGTGAGAATCCTTGCTGTGTCTCAGCAACCGTGATGCGTGAAAAGGGCTGAAGTATGAGCGCTATGTACCTAAGTCCATTTACACGACAAGTCGGGAGACGAGTTCAGGGCCAGGAATAATGGGGATCCGAGGCAGAACCCGTTCTTCCGAAAGGTGAGTATATCAGCATGTTTTACATCAGGCCGCGGTAGAGCGCCGAAGCCGGGTGATGCTGATGCGCTTCCCTGTATGCCGGATATGAGATATGGCATAGAAAGATTGGTTTAACTGCCTCAGGGCAGTTTTTTTTATTGGTTTTGTCCATTGGTACTGGACAGGAAAGGAATTGATATGAAGAAAAATGCATTACTTATTCTGGTGCTTTGCCTTGCCATGGTAGTCGTAATGGCAGGCTGCGGCAAAAACGACAACACAGTCACCGGATCAAAGGGAGACGAGTACACAGTCGATGAAGAGACAAAGAAGGCTGGAACTGAAGGCGGAGAATATGAGCCTTACACCATCACTCTTAACCTTGAGCGCTCAGGAATCGGCCAGAACATGGAAGAGACATTCACATCAGCTCCTAAGGCTGCTATCGCAGACGGAGACCAGATGGCTGACTTCTTATTCGACCTTGGCCTTGAGGATCACATGGCAGGCTACACAAGAGGTGCATGCTGGTCAACAGTAAGCAACTATCCTGCAAGAGATAAGGTAAAGCAGATCACAGAGCCGGGAGTTAACCTTGCCAATGCTTCCAAGGAACAGATCCTTGAGCTCAGTCCTGACTTCATGATGGGCTGGGATTCACTGTTCTCAGACCAGAACTTCTCAGTGCAGTGGTGTCTCGATAACAACATCATCCCTTATTTCCCGTACTGCTGCTCAGACTCGGCAACTTTCGAGGACATCTACAAGGATTACGAAGTACTCGGACACGTATTCGGTGTATCTGATGTAGCTGAAGAAAAAGTACAGGCAATGAAAGATAAGCTTGCAGAAGTTGAAGAGAAGGTCGGCGACGCAGAGCAGGTCAAGGTATTCGTATATGACTCAGGTGAGGACGCTCCGTTCACAGCATGCCAGGGAGTTCCTGGAGATATGATCAAGAGAGCAGGCGGAATCTCCATCTTTGACGACATCGACAAGGGCTGGGCTACACCATCTTGGGAAGAAGTAGTTGAGAGAGACCCGGACTGCATCCTCATCCTTGACTATGACGGAGACACAGAAAAGAAGAAGGAGTTCCTCGAGACAAACGACTTCACAAAGAACCTGAGAGCTGTTAAAGAAGGAAAGATCTACTCAGCATGCTGCTCAGACATGCAGGGCTCTGCCGGTTCCGCAGGAACAGTAGAGATCATGGCAAAGCAGTTCCATCCTGACAAGTTCTAATAAACAGGCCAGAGTAAGGAGACGAAATGTCTAAACCAGGAGAACCACTATTTCCTCTTAAGAGGAACTCGGAATACACTGTATTCCTGATCATAATGGCAGTAGTCCTTGTAATATCCATGATACTTGCGACAAGGCTCGGCAGTGTGGACCTTAAGTTCGCCGCGATATGCAAGGTGCTTATCTCCAAGCTGCCGTGGACTTCTAGTGATTCGGGCGTTGATGCCAATATCACATCGATCATATGGGATATACGTATCCCGAGGATACTGACTGCATTTGTCGTGGGTGCAGGGCTGACTGTCTGCGGCATCCTCATGCAGGCTCTTACAAAGAACCCGCTGGCTGACCCGTACGTCCTTGGTATCTCACAAGGTGCTTCAGCAGGCGCTGTATCAGTGATCATGTATGGATGGCTGAGCATCTTCGGCCTCTATGGCAGAATGATAGGAGCTTTCCTGGGTGCGGTGGTATCGATCGTGCTCGCGATGAAGATCGCGTCGATCAGGAACAAGATCACGGCGACACAGCTGGTGCTCGCCGGAATAGCCGTGTCGGCTTTGTTCGGCGCTATCACGAACTTCATGATATACCACACCAAGACCGGCTCCGATAAGGTAAAAGTCGCCACGTACTGGATGATGGGTTCACTGAACGGATCCAACTGGCAGCTGCTGTTTTATGCAAGTGTCACTTTCGCGATCTGCCTCATCGTGATCATACTGATGTCGAGAAAGCTTGACGTGCTCCTGCTCGGAGAAGAAGTTGCCGTGACTGTCGGAGTGGATACCGACAAGCTCAAGCTCGTCATAATCCTGCTCTCGACACTGCTCACCGGCGTCATCGTATCCATCAGCGGAACTATCGGATTCGTAGGACTTACGATCCCGCACATAACGAGGTCGATAGTCGGCACACGGCATGTAAAGCTGATACCGGCTGCCATACTGGTCGGCGGCACCTTCCTCGTGCTCGCCGATATGATCTCAAGAGTCATAGTAAGGCCTGAGGAGCTCCCGATCGGAGTCGTGTCAGCATTCTTCGGTGCGCCGTTCTTCCTGTACCTGATACGTAAATCACATGGTAAATTCGGAGGCTGATCATGAAACTTGAAGTAGAAGATATAAAATACTCCATTGATCAGAAACTGATCGTAAAAGGAGTCAGCCTCGGAATCGAAGAAGGTGATTTCGTAGGGCTGATAGGTCCTAACGGATGCGGAAAGTCGACACTGCTCAAGAATATCTACCGTGTGTACAAGCCGGATTCCGGCAAGGTCTACATTGACGGCAGAGAGACAACAAAGATGCTGAGCAGAGAGATCGCCAAGGAAATGTCCGTCATGCAGCAGGAAAACAATGTCGAGTTCGACATGACGGTCTACGACATGGTCATGCTCGGGAGATTCGCTCACCAGAATCTCTGGAACAATGACAAGATCCGTGAGCGTGAGATCGTGGAGAACGCGATCAAAGAAGTCGGCATGGAAGGTTACGAGGACAGGAGCTTCCTCTCTCTCTCAGGAGGTGAGAAACAGAGGACTCTCGTCGCAAGAGCGCTGGTCCAGCAGGCGAATCTTATCATACTGGACGAGCCTACCAACCACCTCGACATAGGATATCAGTACCAGATAATGAATATCCTGAAGTCGCAGAAGGATCTTACGGTATTCTCATCGATACATGACATGAATATCGCGGCATGCTACTGCGATAAGATCATCATGATGAAGTCCGGCCACATCGTAAAGGTGGGCACCCCTGAAGAAGTGATGACCCCTGAGATGATCAAGGGCCTCTTCGGAGTTGATACCGAGATCTCGGTCAACCCTACTACAGGGAAGCCGAACATCATCTACCTGCCGGATATACCGGAGGGGATACTGTCATAGTAAACGGCAATAAAAGAACAGCGGTCAGGATGTACTTATGTCCCGGCCGCTGTTTTTGTGTCATTCCGTGATGATGCTCTCTGTCATCAAAATCTCGTTCATTTCGCCATCACGATCCCGTCTGCAGATCATACCAAGTCGCTCAGCTTCTTTTTGCTGAAAAAGTCTCTTGTAAGCTCATCGTATTCCTTCCACATAGGAAGAGTCTTGCAGATCGATGAGCGCGGGCACTCTGCCGCGTCTTTCGCCAGGCACGCGACTGCGTTGAGCGGGCCTTCGGTCGCGTCCAGGATCTCCTGGACAGTGTACTCTTCAGGCTTCCGCGTGAGCTTATACCCGCCGCTCTTCCCGCGCGTCCCCTTTATCATGCCGCCTGCAACAAGGTCCTTTACTATTATCTCCAGGTACTTTTTGGAGATGCCCTGTCTTTCAGCTATGTCCTTGAGCGCGATATACGGCGAAGCGGCTTTGGCCACCTTATCTGAGCCTTCCGGCATCTTCCCGTTTTCCGCTATGTCTATCATCACGCGAAGTGCGTATCTTCCTCTGGTTGAGATCATTTCAAGTCATTCCTTTCATAGAATATGGCACATAGGCGCCACGGTTCTGCTACAGCATTGAGTAGTTGATGTACAGCTCCTGCTCTTTTGCCCGGTCGGCCACATATGTGGATTCATGCGGATCGCCCGTGTATATCTCTTCAGCATCTTTGTACACATGGAGCCGGTTTATCGGAAGCTCCTCCCAGCCGTCCGCGGTGAGCGGCTTTGTCGAAAAGACTTTGCTCCCGGAGCATGACCTGACGTGTACCCCGCCCGGCTCATTCGTATGAACATACATGAGCTCCCCGTCAAAGAGAATGAAGTTCAGCTTGTTTTCAGGCGAAAGCTCTCTGCATAGCTGGTCCACCAGCACGATCCTCGCATCTTCCCCGGCAGTGTCCGCCGCTGATAACCGGTCGATCTCATCGACTATGTAGCACAGTATCCGCTCACTGTCGGTGGATCCCCTCTGCTCGCTCAGGTATTTCCGGAGCATCGGCCCCTCGAAGATATGCCCGTTATGCACGAGCGTCCACATCCGTCCAGATGAGTCTCGCTTTACGAATGGGTGAGTGTTGTCATACTCCTGCACTCCACTGGTCGCGCGCCTTATGTGCGCCGCCATGTGTGCCGCGTCGATGCTTTCTTCAAGTCTGGCCATGAGGTATGCACTCTTCTCCGCGGTGACAGGCTCCTTTTCGACCTCAGGATATCCCGCATCAAAAACCGCGAGCCCCCAGCCGTCCCGGTGCTCGCAGCTGTGCGAGAAGAACTCCCTCAGAAGCTCGTTCGCATGCACTTTTCTGTCTGCAGTTATCCCGAATATCTCACACATGATGCCTGCCTTGCTATAATAATAAAACTATTGAGTAAGTATGTAAATACATAATACACTATCATAAACCTATTGACAAGATAGGTAATTAAAGCTAATATATATTTACAATGAAAAATTCAGGAGGCGAACATGGAGATCTATGCTGATAACGCGGCGACGACTAAGATGAGCAGGACCGCGATAGACGCTATGCTCCCGTGTATGGAGGAAGTATACGGAAATCCGTCTACTCTTTACCAGACAGGGCAGCGGGCGAAGGAAGTAATAGAACAGGCAAGGGAAGATATAGCGGCGGTGATCAACGCCAGCCCGAAGGAGATAACTTTCACTTCCGGCGGAAGCGAGGCAGACAACCAGGCGATAAGATCCGGGGCGATGCTCGGGAAGAAGCAGGGCAAGATGCATATCATCTCGACAGCTTTTGAGCATCACGCAGTGCTGCACACGCTGAAGAGACTGGAGGAAGAAGGTTTTGATGTTACTCTGCTCGACGTGCATGAGAATGGGATAGTGACTCCGGAAGAAGTTAACGCCGCGATAAGAGACGACACCTGCCTGGTCACGATCATGACGGCGAACAATGAGATCGGGACGATCCAGCCGATCAGAGAGATCGGGGCAGTATGCAGGAAGCGCGGCGTGCTCTTCCACACTGACGCTGTCCAGGCGGTCGGCCACATCCCTATCGACGTTGAGAAAGACAACATCGACATGCTCTCAGCATCCGCGCACAAATTCCACGGGCCAAAAGGGGCAGGCTTTCTGTACGCGAAGAAAGGTATCCGCCTGACGAATATCATCGAAGGCGGCGCCCAGGAGAGGGGAAAGAGAGCAGGGACTGAGAATGTGCCGGCGATCGCAGGGATGGCAGCTGCTTTAAAGGAAGCCGCAGCAAACATGGACAGTAACGCAGAGAAGCTTACTTCCATGAGGTGCCGCCTGGTCAAAGGCCTGGAGGAGATCCCTCATTCGGCGCTAAACGGCGACAGAGACAAGAGGCTTCCGGGAAACGTCAACTTCTGCTTTGAGGGGATAGAGGGAGAATCGATCCTGCTCCTGCTTGATGACAAGGGGATACAGGCTTCGTCCGGAAGCGCGTGCACATCCGGGTCGCTCGATCCGAGCCACGTGCTGCTCGCGATAGGGCGTGTCCACGACGTTGCACACGGATCGCTCAGGCTGACGCTTGGAGAAGACATAACCAAAGAGCAGGTGGATTACATAATAGATTCAGTGAAAGAAGTAGTCGAATACCTGAGGAGCTTTTCGCCGGTCTGGAAAGAGCTCTGCGAGGGAAAGCGGCAGTTCATATTATAGGAGGTACGATATGTCATTATACAGTGAAAAAGTCATGGATCATTTCCGCCACCCGCGGAACATCGGCTGTATCGAGGACGCTGACGGCATCGGCGAAGTCGGCAACGTCAAGTGCGGCGACATAATGAAGATGTACCTCAAGATCGAGGACGACATCATCAAAGACGTAAAATTCGAGACATTCGGATGCGGCAGCGCGATCGCGTCAAGCTCCATGGCGACAGAGCTCATAAAGGGGAAGCCGGTCTCCGAGGCGATGGAGCTCACCAACAAAGCCGTGGCGGAAGCACTTGACGGCCTTCCTGACTACAAGATGCACTGTTCTGTGCTTGCGGAAGAAGCTATCAAAGCCGCACTTGACGACTACAACAGCAAGCAAGGGAAGGACAGTGATGATACAGCTGCAGAGGCAGAGCCGGCAAAAGGCGGCAGGATCGTACTGAATCCGTGACCGTATGAACAGATCAAAGGTGCAGGCAGCGCGGCTGGAGCATATGCGGCTGCGCTGCTTTCTATACATCGCAGTTATAAATAAACATTATAACTAATGCATATAAATAAAATATAGCTGATAATCATATAAACCTATTGACATAATAGGTATAACATGGTATCTTATACCCAACAAGAAGAAAGATCAACACCAATGAGGTAAGGAAATGAGGAATCAGATCGGAAAAACAAGCTGGAGCATGTGTATGCGAATGCTGATCTCCCGGACATACAGAAATGCCGGGGCGTCAGGATCTGATTTCCCGCGCCTCGCAGACACACGATGTTGACAGGCCTTGATCCATGAGGCTGAATGGGAATCGTGAGTCATTTGTCCGGGAGCTATTGAGAAGACCCCGGCTTTTTTTATGAGTCGGGGCAGTATGAGGAAGCCTGGAGAGCCAGTAAAAGGGAGTAAAATGAAAAGCCGGCTGAGCAGGCAGCGTAATAGAAGTGGGAAACACCCTGATAAATGAAAAGGAGAAATAAAATGAGTAATTACAGATTCGAAACATTACAGCTTCATGTAGGACAGGAACAGGCAGATCCAGCCACAGATTCAAGGGCTGTTCCAATTTACCAGACGACAGCATACGTATTCCATAACAGCCAGAACGCGGCAGACAGATTTGGTCTCGCTGACCCGGGGAACATCTACGGCAGGCTGACCAATTCGACGCAGGGAGTGCTCGAGGCAAGAGTCGCTGCTCTTGAGAACGGAAGCGCTGCTCTCGCGGTAGCGTCCGGCTCCGCGGCTATCACATACACTATCGAAGCACTAGCGGCAAACGGCGGTCACATTGTTGCACAGAAGACGATCTACGGCGGGACGTTCAACCTCTTTGAGCATACACTCCCGCAGTACGGCATCAAAACCTCGTTTGTCGATGCTCACGACCTTGCTGAGGTCGAAGGCGCCATACAGGATAACACTAGAGCGATATTCCTGGAGACACTCGGCAACCCGAACAGCGACATCCCTGATATCGATGCTATTGCTGCGATCGCCCACAAACATGGGATCCCGCTGGTAATAGACAACACATTCGGGACACCGTACCTCATCCGCCCGATCGAGCACGGAGCGGATATAGTAGTACATTCGGCGACCAAGTTCCTGTGCGGACACGGGACATCCCTTGGAGGGATTATAGTGGAAGCAGGCAAGTTCGACTGGAAAGCAGGCGGTAAGTATCCGCAGATCGCAGATCCGAACCCGAGTTATCATGGCGTATCATTCGCCGACGCAGTTGGGCCGGCGGCATTCGTCACATATATCAGGGCGATTTTGTTAAGGGATACCGGTGCAGCAATATCACCGTTCAACGCGTTTCTGCTCCTTCAGGGGATCGAGACTTTGTCGCTCAGAGTCGAGCGCCATGTAGAGAACACACTCAAGGTCGTGGACTTCCTGAGTAAGCACCCGCTTGTCGAGAAAGTGAACCATCCGTCACTTCCGGATCACCCGGACCACGAGCTTTATGAGAAATACTTCCCGAACGGAGGCGGCTCGATCTTCACATTCGATGTCAAAGGCGGACGAGAAGAAGCATGGAAGTTCATCGATGCACTTAAGATATTCTCGCTGCTTGCGAACGTCGCAGATGTGAAGAGCCTCGTGATCCACCCGGCGTCGACTACCCACTCGCAGCTCACCGACGAGGAGCTCGCCGACCAGGGGATCGGCCAGAACACGATACGCCTGTCTATCGGTACAGAGAATATAGATGATATAATCGAGGATCTGGAGAACGGATTCGCGGCGATAAAATAACAAATAATAAGTTGCGCCGAGCACGTAGGCCGGGAATAGCGCGGCATAAAACAGCAGTTTACCGGCAACGAACACGAGTTAGAAAAAAGGAGAAGAAAAATGAAAAGTAAGATCTTTAGATACACAGCAGTTATTGCGATATTGATATTGACCATAGGAGCTCTGGCCGGCCTGACTTCATGCGGCGGAGGGAGCAGCTCCGGTGGGGATGAAGGCGGCTCCGGAGAAAAGACTGTATACCGCACAGTCGATGAGATAAAAGAATCAGGGACGATCAACCTGGGAGTATTCTCAGATAAAAGCCCGTTCGGATATGTAGATGAGAACGGTGCTTATCAGGGGTACGATATCTATCTTGCCGAGCGGCTGGGCAAGGATCTCGGCGTGGAGATCAATTACGTCTCCACAGAAGCCGCAAACCGTGTCGAGTACCTGGAGACCGGAAAAGTCGACATCATCCTGGCGAACTTCACGGTGACAGATGAAAGAGCAGAGAAAGTGGATTTTGCTCTTCCGTACATGAACGTATCGCTTGGCGTAGTATCGCCGGACAGCCGTGTGATCAAAGACGTGTCTGAGCTCACAGCAGATGATGAAGTGATCGTGATCTCCGGAACGACAGCAGAGACATACTTCACCGAGAACCTGCCTGACATAAAGCTCCAGAAATACGACACATACGCGAACGCAAAGAACGCCCTCGAAAACGGGACAGCCGCCGCATGGGCAAACGACAACACTGAAGTCATCGCCTTCGCGAACGAGAACAAGGGCTACACTGTCGGCATACCAGAGCTGGGCAGCCAGGACACCATCGCCCCTGCTGTAAGCAAAGGCAATTCAACACTCCTCGACTGGCTGAACGACGAACTTACGACCCTCGGCTCAGAGAATTTCTTCCACGAAGCATATGAGGCAACACTGCTTGAGACATACGGCAAAGACTACGAAGAAGAGCTCGTGGTCGAGCCGGGAAAGTAAAATGATGACTGCTTCGGATTAAGCAGATAACAGTTTTTGATTCTAATCAAAAAGAAAAATCTTTTCTTCCTATAATTAAGGATGTGAGCGGATAACAATTCTGTTCACATCCTATTTGTATTAATAACGGATTTGTTTTATAGCTGATATCTCGACAAACGGTGATTTGTGCGGATGTCATTAGCTTGAAAAATGGTGATTTGTGCGGATGTCATTAGCTTGAAAAATGGTGAT
>CAZBFD010000041.1:0-11574 GCA_964491055.1 uncultured Eubacterium sp. | reverse complement strand
CTCAAGCGTGAAGGGAATGGGGACCAGGTTCACGATAACGTTCCCTGACAAATAAATTTAAATAGAATTAAATATTAATAAGTTTTAATTAAAATTTAATAATACCTGTATAGTATGGTCTCTGTGGAGGTATTGTCTGAGATGAGACCCAGCAGCAAAAGCGTACTCTTGGTAGCTCTGGTTATTGCCATAGCTGTTGCAGGGGTTTTTGCCTGGAGATATTATTCATCATCAAGGGATGCCGGCAAGTCGCGGCTAGAGCCTCTGATCACTGAAGATCAGGCGATAAGCCTCGCGATGGAGACCACAGAAGTCTCGGCTGATGACGCTACAGTGAGCAAAAGGGAGCTCATTTATAAGGGCGAGAAGCCGCAATACAGGATACAGTTTTCTACTAACGAAGGGAAATCAGTTACAAATCAGTTCGTCGTCTCGATCGACGGGCTGACCGGTGACGTGATACAGGTTCAGAAAACTGTAGCCAGCGGAGCGCCTTCCAGTTCAAAAGGGGAAAAAGCTGAGGATAAAGGCGACTACGACGATCCGGATAAGTTCATCGGCGTAGACAAGGTGATGGCGATAGTTCTTGAAGATGCAAATCTTACTGAGAGCGAAGCCGAGTTTAAATCAGTTAAATTAAACAACAGGGATGAAATAATGGTGTACGTGGCCGAGTTCTCCAGCGGGGACGTGGATTACAAGTTCTTCGTCGATGCTGTCACGGGCAAGGTCATTGAAAGAAGGGTGGAATACGATGAAGATTGACCGCAGAAATTTCATTTTCAGGCGGATCATAGCTGTGCTTGTCATGACGCTGATGGTTGTCAGCGCAGGATATGTCATGGCGTTCGCTGATGATGAATACGACGACTATGATTCCAGTGGCAGTGATCTGGAAGTTACAGATGTAAGCTATGATCCGGATGAGAAAGAAGTAACATTTAAATTCAACTGCAAGACACAGTACAGGACCGACGACGAGGGTGATAAGAATGTAGTCGTAAAGATCTATGTTAAAGACAGCAAGAACAACCGCGTAGAGTCCGTCAAGAAATACGCATCCAAGAAGATGATCGTAAACAGCAAGAAACTAAAGTACGGCTACAAATATAAGTACAGCATCAGCGGAGTCAGAAAGAAAGGTACAAAGAAGTACGTAACACTTACAGGCACATTCCGTGCGATCAAGTAAGTTACAATATACTGTAGATATAAACAATAAAAGTCTGCTATAATTATAGCAGACTTTTTTGTGCACAAACCCCCGAAAGGGGTCAGGTACGTTTCGGAGGTTGTTAGGACTTTAGGCAGTATGGCGTATCAGCAGAAGAAAACTGAAAAGGGCTACAGGGACTTCCTGGCTGACCTCAAGAGCGGCAATATAGCGCCGTTTGTTTTGCTGTACGGGAAAGAACAGTTCCTTGTCGACTGGGCGGTTAAGGCGCTCCGGGAGAAGTATGTGAACAAGGCGACTGAAGTCATGGATTATCAGGTGCTTGACCCGGATTCTGATGCCGACACACTGATAGCTGCTGTGCAGACGCTTCCTATGATGTCCGAGCGGCGGGTCGTGGCAGCCCGTGATCTACCAGTTCTCTCATCTTCCAAGGCAAAGGGATTTACATCCGACGACATCGACAGCCTTGTCGACCTGATATCACGATCAAAATCTTCAATCGAGGAAACCGCGCCAAGTCTTTTCGGCGGCGCGGGACTAATGGGCGGAACTGGTTATGAAGATACCGGAATGTTCGGAGGTGGAGGCGGCACGCTCTGTGTCCTGAGCTCAGAAGAAGTGGATGGAAGAGGGAAGATCGTAAAGGCTTTGAAGAAGTATGGCTCAGTGTACGAGTTCGACAGCCTTTCCACAGAAGAGCTTCAGGCTTTTGCCGCTAAAAGATTCCACGCCGCGGGGCTCAAGATCGGACGCCAGGAGATGGACTTCCTGATCAGAGAGACAGGATACGGAAACCGCGAGAGCGAGTACCGGCTCTTTAATTTTGATAATGACATAAAGAAGATAATCGCCTGCACGGACGGACAGTACGTGACGAGAGACGCGATCGCAGAGACCGTTATCGGGGACAGCGATACGTTCATATTCGATCTTCTCGACGGGATCAGCGGAAACGATAAGAGCCGCGCGTTCGAGATCCTCGGTACACGCCTCGCCAAAGACCAGTATGAAGCCATGTCAGTTACAGGCGCGATATGCTCACAGATCGAGATCATGTACGAGGCAAGAGAACTCAGCGCACGAGCCGGCATGAACTCACGCGACATTGCGGCCCATACCGGCCTAAACGAATATCGCGTACGGAAAGCACTCGGCTATGCAAACCGCTACAGCCTCGACAAGCTTCGCAGCATGCTCGAAAACATCTACGACGTCAATAAAAACATCGTGAGCGGCCTCATGGAGCCGCGCCTCGCGCTGGAGATGTTCATCGCAGGAATTTAAATGACATGTACAGGTACTGACTGAAGCAGATTACCTAACCTCCAATCAGTACCTGTACATGTCCTGGTAATAGCATTCTAGGTTTATTTCAAGGAATGGATGATAACAAGAAGAAGTTATATGCGGATATGCTTCTGCTCCTGGTAGCTATGCTCTGGGGGTTCTCTTATATTGCGATAAATGCTTCTATTCCTGAGACTGGCACGCTTGGGCTTAATGCATACAGGTTCATCACGGCGGGGTGTCTTACAGCTCTTATCTTCCACAAGAAGATGAGGCACATAGATATGGAAACGCTTAAGTGGGGGTCAATCGTAGGTATCCTGCTTTGTGCGACATATGGATTTACAAATACGTGTGTGAGATACACATCCACTCCGAATGCCGCGTTCCTTCTGTGCCTTGGTGTGGTGTTCGTTCCTCTGATCGAGCTTGTGTTCATGCATAAAAAACAGCCGCCGAAGCTTGCAGTAGCTGTTGCTCTGTCAATAACAGGAGTTGCATTCCTTACTCTAACCGGCGGAGAATCTCTTCCGGAAACGCATCTGTTTGGTGATGCATGCGGGATCATAACTTCTATTATTTATGCACTTGAGATGATAGCGACTGAGATAGCAGTAAAAGAAAAGAAGCTTGACGCTGTTCAGATAGGCATTATATCAATGTTCTGGACCGGCTTCGGCATGCTGTTCATAAGTCTTGCTGTAGGTGACATTGGTATACCGACCAGCCGGAACGCGATCATCGCTGTCCTGTTCCTTACATTCCTGTGCTCGGCATTTTCGTTCATTGCACAGCCGGTTGCACAGAGACATACGGAAGCATCACATGCGGGCCTTATCCTCGCGCTTGAGCCGGTCTTCGCGATCGCGATCGCATTCGTAGTACAGGGGATCGTTCCAACAAAATATCAGGCGCTTGGCCAGATACTCATGATGGCAGGAGTGCTTATTCTGGAAGTCGAACCTGATCTGTTTAAGAAGAAGCAAGAATGAGCTCGCTGGCGCTGGCGAGGGTGGTGTCTGTGATGGTCTCTCCGCCGAGGAGGCGGGCGATCTCTGTGATCTTATCGTCGGGGCTAAGTGTTTCTACGTGGGTGTAGGTGCTGGTCTCGTCGGATTCTTTGTAGATGCGGTAGTTAGATGTGCCGGCGGCCGCGATCTGTGGAAGGTGTGTTATGCATATTATCTGGTGATCGTGTGCGATGGACCTTAGCTTTCTTGCGACGACGCTTGCAGTTATCCCGGAGATCCCGGCGTCTATTTCATCAAAGATCATGGTCGGCACGTCGAAGTGGCTGCCGGTGACGTTTTTTATGGCAAGCATTATTCGGGAGATCTCGCCGCCTGACGCGATCTTGGCTAATGGCTTAAGGGGCTCGCCGCGGTTTGCAGACATCAAAATCTCAGCTTCGTCTGCTCCTGTTCTGGTGATTGCTGAGGCTTTTCTTATTTCGATCTTGAGTGACGATTCGTTAAAGTTCAGGTCGCGGAGCTCAGCAAGTATCGCGGACCCGAGCAGGGCGGCGCTTTCCTTTCTCACTTCAGTAAGAACTGCCGCACGTGCCATGAGCTCTTTCTTCGCGGCTTCGAGCGATGTCTCGAGGGCGCGTTTCCTGTCATCAAAATTCTCGATCGTATCAAGCTCATCAGCAATCTTATCTCTGTAGGCAAGCACGTCTTCAATGCTCTCACCATATTTTCTCTTCAGGTCATTGATCTCTTCCAGCCTTGAGATCGCCTTGTCAAGCTCAACGGGGGAGAAGTCTGTCATCTCACAGATGCTGCGCATCTCGTCAGCTGAATTCTGAAGGCTGAAGCACGCGTCGCGAAGATCATCGGACAGCTTTCGGAGCTGCTCGGAATACCTGCTTACACCGCTGATACTCTCCTGTACTGTACCGAGCATTGACAGTATGCCGGAGTCTTCAGAATCGAGCATGCTCTTTGACGAATTGAGAGCATTGTAGATAGATTCGCTGTTTTCAAGTATAGATATTCTGTCCTCGAGCTCTTTGTCTTCGCCGGGCTTCGGGGATATTTTGTTTATTTCCTTTATCTCAAATGCATAGAAGTCTTTCTTTCTCTTGTTTTCCGTTGCGGTTTTGATCAGCTCGTCATATTCGGAACGTATCGACTTGTAGTTATCGTAGGCTGTGCTGAAATCCGAAAGTGCGGGGCGGATCTGAGCCGGACGGTATTCATCGACGAGCTCGAGATGATGCGCCGGATCGAGTAGGAGCTGGTTGTCGTACTGTCCGTGGATATCAGCTATCTTATGTGCGAGCTCCTGCACTTCGGCGAGTGTCGCAAGCCTTCCATTGATGCGGCAGACATTCTTTCCTGCAAGACTTACTTCTCTTGATATAACAAAATCTTCACCGCCCACATCAGCGGCAAGCTCAACAATCGCCTTTTCTTCTCCATGACGAATAAAGGACGAATCAGCGCGGGCGCCAAGTGCGAGGCTCACGGCTTCGATAACGATCGATTTGCCGGCTCCTGTTTCACCTGTTATCACGTTGAGACCGTCCTTCAGGTCTATCTCAGTATTCTCGATTATCGCAAAATTGCGTATACTGATGTGGTCTATCATTACTGTTAATAATTAATATGTATGTGCTGCTTATTGACCGGGCAGGGGACATGCTGCTATTCTTCAGGCTTGTTCCTGCTCCTCAGCATCCTGTCGAAAAGATCCATTATATCCGCGACATTCTCTTCTTCGTCGACGACAACGAGCATAGTGTTGTCTCCGGCTACAGTACCGACGATATGAGTAAGTCCAATATTATCCACAGCCTCGCCGGCCGCGCCGCCGCAGCCCGACAGGGTTTTGATCAAAATCAGGTTATGTGAGGATTTACATGAGATTATGGTCTCACGGAAGATCTTCACGAAACGGTCAGAGATCGGAGCATCAGAACGCTTGCTGACTGCATATTTATATTTGCCGCTTCCCGTGAGCACCTTGATCAGCTGCAGCTCCTTTATGTCACGAGAGATCGTCGCCTGCGTGACTTCAAAACCCTCGTCTCTCAGCATCGACGCGAGCTTGTCCTGTGTCTCAATTTCATTATTTTTTATGAGCTCCAAAATCTTATTCTGTCTGGAATAACGCATATGCTCCTCCAAAATGTATAAATTATGACTATTTGTGTATTATTATACCATAATGAAAACAAAAAAGAAATAGACAAACATTTGTTCTTATGATATAATTTTACAATAAAGGGGGCAGCTATGAGGATACTTGGGATAGATCCGGGCTACGCCATCATGGGATGGGCTGTGCTCGACATGAAGGGCAATCATTTCACGGCGGTCGATTATGATTCGATAATGACCGATGCCGGAATGCCAATGCCTGAGAGACTGCAGGCACTTTACGCAGGGCTTGTGTCCGTGATAGAGCAGTATCACCCGGACGAGGCTTCGATAGAAGAGCTGTTCTATAACAGTAATGCAAAGACTGTCATACACGTCGGAGAAGCAAGAGGAGTCGCGATACTGGCATGTACGAACAGCGGTCTTGTTGTGAATGAATATACACCGCCGCAGATCAAGCAGGCGCTCGTGGGCTATGGACGCGCCGACAAGAAGCAGGTCCAGCAGATGGTAAAGGCTATACTTAACCTTCCGGAAGTTCCGAAACCGGACGACACGGCAGACGCAGTTGCTGCAGCGATATGCCACGGCCACTCTGCAGGAAACAGACTCAGGGTCGAAACCCGCATGATCTGACATGCCACTAAAGATGCTCCAAAAAGGGACAGTCCCTTTCCGGAGGAAGTCAGCGAATATATGTAAGGTGAAATAATGATACGTTTTATAAAAGGTAAATTTTATCCGCAGGCAGATGGTACGATCGTGGTCGAGACCAGCTCTGGTATAGGGTTCAGCATGATGATCCCGGCGAACTGCCCGCTTTATAAGCATTATGAAGGCGAAGAGGTCAAGGCATATACCTACATGGCTGTACGTGAAGATGATATCAGCCTGTACGGCTTCAGCTCGATGGATGAACTTGAGCTTTACACGATGCTTATCTCTGTAAGCGGAGTCGGCGCAAAAGTCGGTATAGCCATTATGAGCATCATGCCTGTAGATCAGCTCAAGCACGCGATCGCGTCAGGCGACGCCAAGACGATCGCGACTGCAAACGGCGTCGGCAAGAAGACAGCTGAAAGAGTGATAATAGACCTGAAAGATAAAGTTGGAGATTTTGATGCACCGGAAACCGGCGCGGCCGGGATCACAGCGAACATCACGAGCGAGCGCTCCGAGGCAGTCTCCGCACTCATGTCGCTCGGATACAGCAAGACTGAGGCGGACCAGGCCGTCGGCGCCGTGAAAGATGAAGACTTAAGCGCCGAGCAGTACATCAAGCTTGCACTCAAGAACATGTAAGGAATTGCTAAAGATGCTCCAAAAAGGGACTGTCCCTTTTCGGAGCACTCAAGCACAGTAAGGATCGGAAATGGAAGAGGAACGGATAACGCAGGTAAGAGAATCGGATGATGACATCAGGGAGTCCGGGTCGCTCAGGCCGAAGAAGCTGGACGACTTCATCGGGCAGTCGAATGTCAAGGAAAACCTGAAGGTCTTCATCGAAGCTGCGAAGCTTAGGGGCGAGCCGCTTGACCACGTGCTTTTCTATGGGCCTCCTGGGCTCGGAAAGACGACGCTCGCGGGCATCATCGCAAATGAGCTTGGCGTTGACATAAAGATCACGTCAGGCCCTGCGATCGAGCGCGCAGGTGATCTTGCTGCGATACTTACGAATCTTAATGAGAACGATGTATTCTTCATCGATGAGATCCACAGACTGAACCGATCAGTCGAGGAAGTGCTGTACTCCGCTATGGAGGATTATGCGCTCGACATCATAATCGGCAAAGGCCCGTCTGCAAGGTCTATCAGGCTGGATATCGCCAAGTTCACACTGATCGGCGCTACAACGAGGGCCGGGAGTCTCTCGTCACCGCTACGTGACCGCTTCGGGGTGATCGACAAGTTCGAGATGTACACTAATGAGGAGCTCGCCCAGATCATCGGAAGGTCGGCGGGGCTCATGGGAGTCGAGATCGATGAAGGATCAAAACTCCTGATGGCGAAGTGCTCGCGCGGCACGCCGCGTGTAGCAAACAGGCTGCTCAAGCGTATAAGAGACTTCTCACAGGTAATGGGAGACGGCAGGATAACGATCGATGTCACACAGAAAGCTCTGAAACAGCTTGGTGTGGACAGCCTCGGGCTTGAGAATCTCGACAGGGAGATCCTGAAGTCGATCATAGAAAGATTCAACGGCGGGCCGGTCGGTATCGACACTATCGCAGCATCGATCGGTGAAGAGCGTGTAACGATCGAGGATGCATATGAGCCGTACCTGATCCAGTCAGGACTTCTATACAGGACGCAGAAAGGCCGCATGGTATCAAGGCTCGGATACGAGCACATGGGGATCGAGTATCCGTTCGGCGAAGACGACGAAGAACGCAAATCGAAGGCAGAAGGCCGCTCGCGCTCAAAAGCAGTTGAGGACGACGGCTCAGAAGAGTCTGAAAACAACGGAAGCGTCCAGATAACGTTCAGGGACGTATAGACATAGATAAGAAAGCATTAAAGACTTTGTGAAATGTCCGCAGGCCGTGAAGGTCTGCGGATAACAATAAACAGATTAAAATATGGACATTAATGATTTTGATTATGAGCTTCCTGAGGAGCTGATAGCTCAGGAACCGATGGAGCAGCGTGACGAGTGCCGCCTTATGGTGCTCGACCGCGAGCACGGCACTATCGAGCACAGGAAGTTCCACGACATAATAGAATACCTCGGACCAGACGACATCATGGTCATGAATGACTCAAAGGTGATCCCGGCGAGGCTTTTTGGCATTAAGGATAAGACAGGCGTACACTGTGAATTCCTGCTGAGCAGGAAGATAGAGGGCGAGCAGGACACATGGGAGACCATGGTAAGGCCGGGAAGACGCCTCAAGAAAGATGACACTGTCACATTCGGCGACGGGAAGCTCCGCGCCAAGATCATGGGATACGGTGCTGACGGAACTAGGATCGTAAAGTTCAAATACGACGGCATCTTCATGGAGCGCCTTGAGGAGCTCGGCAAGATGCCGCTTCCGCCATACATTGAGCGCGAGGCCGAAGATTCAGACAAAGACATGTACCAGACGGTATACGCCCGCGAGGAGGGATCTGTAGCTGCTCCTACAGCAGGGCTACACTTTACTGAAGAATTATTGCAGGAGCTCCGCGATAAAGGCGTGCAGCAGGAATATGTGACGCTCCACGTCGGCATCGGTACATTCAGGCCTGTCAAGTGCGACAGGGTCGAAGACCACCAGATGCATTTTGAGTCTTACTCAATTTCTGAGGAAGCAGCAGACCACATCAACCGCGCCATTTTGGCAGGCGGACGGGTAGTATCCATCGGCACGACATCGACAAGGACGCTCGAAAGCGCCGCGTACTTTGATGAAGAGTCCGGCAGGTACCTTATCAAAGCAGGACATGCAGACACAGGTATCTTCATCTACCCGGGATACAAGTACAAGATCGTGGATGCGCTCATCACGAACTTCCACCTTCCGAAGTCGACACTCATTATGCTAGTGTCAGCACTATACGACAGAGAAAAGATACTTGAAGCATACAAAGTCGCAGTAGAAGAAAAATACAGGTTCTTCAGCTACGGCGACGCGATGCTGATAAAATAAAAAAGAGGATGGCAAAATGGCTGAAGCTGTAACGTATGAATTGATACACAGGGATAAGTATACAGGCGCGAGAAGGGGAGTTATACATACTCCTCATGGGGATATCCAGACGCCTGTTTTTATGCCGGTAGGGACGCAGGCTGCTGTGAAGTGCATGAGGCCTGAGCAGGTAAAGGATATGGGAGCGGAGATAATCCTCTCTAATACTTATCATCTTTACATGAGGCCTGGCCATGATCTTATAAGAGAGGCAGGAGGCCTGCATAAGTATATGAACTGGGACCGCGCCATTCTTACTGACAGCGGCGGGTTCCAGGTGTTCTCGCTCGGCAGGCTGAGGAAGATAACCGAGGAAGGCGTAAGCTTCCAGAGCCACATCGACGGATCGTCGCATATGCTCTCGCCGGAGAAATGCATGGAGATACAGCAGGCTCTCGGGTCAGACATCATGATGGCTTTTGATGAATGTGCTCCATACCCCGCGGACAGAGAATATATCGAGGACTCCATGAGGAGGACCATGAGGTGGCTAGAACGCTGTAAAGCAGCCTGGACGAACAGAGAGAACCAGGCTTTGTTCGGGATCATGCAGGGCGGCGTATTTAAAGATCTCAGGCGTGAGAGCGCTGAGACGATAGTTGATATGGATCTTCCGGGATATGCCGTCGGAGGGCTTTCTGTCGGCGAGCCGAAGGATCTTATGCTAGATGTCATGGATGACTGTGTCGAGAGACTTCCGGAAAACAAGCCGAGATACCTGATGGGAGTAGGGACGCCTGACTACCTGTTCGAGGCAGTAGAACGCGGTATCGACATGTGTGACTGCGTCGAGCCTACAAGGATCGCAAGACACGGCATTGCGACGACATCTCACGGCAGGATCAACCTGAAGAATGCCCAGTATACGAGAGACTTCACGCCGCTTGACGATGAATGCGACTGCTATGCATGCAGACATTATTCCAAGGCATACATCAGGCACATGATAAAGGCAGGTGAGACTATGGGGCCGATGCTCCTTTCCGAGCATAACCTGCACTTCCTTATCAACATGATGAAAAACATGAGAAAAGCGATCGAGGAAGACCGGTTCATGGAATACAAGAAAGAATTCTACGAAAAGTATGGTGGCTTTGACTGATGACTAAAGAAGAGTTCGCTGAGCTTGCGAGCACGGTATGTGAGCACGATGAGTTCTGCGGGGGATGCGTGTATCAGGGCATACCTTATAACGAGCAGCTCAGCATGAAGGAAGAAGAAGTAAAACAGCTTTTACAGGCGGAGGGTATATCTCCGCTTGTTTTTGATGGGATAGAAGGGTGCCCGGAGGAGAGCAGGTACAGATACCGCGACAAGATGGAGTACACCTTTGGAGATGAGGTGAAGGACGGACCGCTCTGCCTCGGGATGCACAGGCCGATGCAGTTCATGGCAGTGACTACAGTAGACCACTGTCAGCTCGTGAGTGAAGACTTCAACCGTATCCTCAGATTCACACTTGATTTCTGCATTGAGAAAGGATACAGCAAGTATCATAAGCGTAAACATGTCGGATTACTCCGGAATCTGGTCATTCGTAAGGGTTTCCATACAGGTGAGATCATAGTTAATATAGTCACATCAAGCGATGGGAAATTCGCTGAAAGTGAGTGGCTGCAAGGGTTGCAGGCTTTGATGCTTGACGGTGAGATCGTCGGTGTGATGCATACACTGGATGACGATATATCTGATTCGGTAAAGTGCGACGAACTGCGTGTTATCTGGGGAAGAGACTACTATATGGAGCATATAATGGGCCTTGATTTCAAGGTACATGAATTCTCTTTCTTCCAGACTAATGTTGAAGCTGTAGAAAGGCTTTACACACAGGCAATAGGTCTGATAGATGAGCTCGACGGGAAGAATGTATATGATCTTTACTGCGGTACAGGTACTATCAGCCAGGTCATGGCGAAAAAGGCCAGGCATGTGACCGGAATAGAGATAGTCCCGGAGAGCGTGGATATGGCGAGAGAGAATGCCGCACTGAACGAGATAAAGAACTGTGACTTCATATGTGGAGATGTTTTCAAGGTGCTTGACGATGCAGGGACAGGCGAGCATGCTCTTGAGAAGCCTGACGTGATCGTCGTGGATCCGCCGAGAGTCGGGATGACTCCTGACGCCGTGAATAAGATAGCATCATATGGAGTTGAGCAGATAGTTTACATCTCCTGTAATCCAAAGTCGCTTTCACAGAATCTGTCCCAGTTCAATCTGTACGGATATCAGGTGAAGTATCTCAAGCCATTTGATAATTTTCCAATGACTAAACATGTGGAGACGGTGATATCGCTGACACATAAGGGCTGAGAAGAATACACAAGGGCAAACA
>CAZBFD010000040.1:0-11601 GCA_964491055.1 uncultured Eubacterium sp. | reverse complement strand
CGGCGGAGACCCGAACAACATCACCCTGTTCGGACAGTCCGCAGGAGGAAGCGCTTCCTCTTTCTCTTCTTGTGAAATTACACTGTTCACTTTTGCTTATTTTTTAACAATTATAGTATACCACCGGGCAGCTTACAAGTAAACAGAACACTTCTCCAGAAACAGCCTAATCATATTCCCTCTTAACCGGCCAGGAACAAAGCAAGCTTGTCCATGATGTCATCCTTCAGCTCGGATCTTTTATATCCCATCTCGTAGCCGTGGCCGTCCTCAGTCGTGACTTTCACGATCTCGTGATTTTTATACGCTTCCGCGCACCGTATCGATGTGTCCGGGTAAACTACAGTGTCGAGCGTGTTATAGAATAGGAGCACCGGCTTGTCTCCGAACTTCCGACCGAATTCAGCCGGGTCGTAGGACTCCACGTCCTCAAACCATTCTGGCGTGATGCTGATGCCGAGTTTCTGCGGATAATCGCCGCTTCCGCTTTCTTCCGCTTCATTTGCCTGCTTCTTCATAGCATCATACTTTTCTTTTCCGCCGAGGTACCGCTCGAAAGCCACAGCGTCTCCTGCCGGTGCGACGAGCGCGAGCTTCTTGTAATCGTATCCGCCGGACGATTCGTTCGCCATTCTCATGACAAGACGGCCGCCGTAGCTCCTGCCGTAGAGCGATATGTGATCCGGGTCGCAGCCATATTCCTTCACGACAGTGTCGAGCAGCTTCACCGCGTCGCTCTCCATCTGGGATAGCGGATATATGTGGGTCTGCCCGGCCGACTTACTTGGCTCTTCATATGGATCAAAATCTATACGGCACGCAAGCACGCCTTTTTCTGCGAGGCGTGCTCCAAGCTCGGAAGCCCCGCCGCTGTGAAGAGTCCCGGCAAAGCCATGAGCCATCAGGACAACCGGAAACGGCCCGTCCCCTTCCGGAATAGTTAGCTCGACCAGATTATATGTTCCCCGGTCGTTCTCCATGAAAAACGAGACTTCCTTTGGCCCGCTTTTACCGGACAGACTGCACAGTTTCGCCCGGAGATCATTCCCCGGGCTTGCCAGGACGATCAGCGCCGCTATGATAAAAAGCGCAAAAAGCGTGCCAACCACGATCAGCACGCCTTTTCTTCTGTTTTTGCTAAAGTTAACCATATTTATATTATTAGCAACATAATGTAATTTTGGGGACTGTCCCTAAAAATTACATATCGCAATTACTCTTCTCCCTCGTATCCCGGGCCTTTCAGCCATCTTACGATCTGCGGCAGCTTGTTGGTGCCGTTGATCAGGAAGTCGTACAGGTCGACCCAGAATGGTGTAACGAATGAGACTCCGCAGATCACCGCACCGCCGTAGCATACGAGATATGTGAGATATATGTTCTTCGGGCAGCCTCCGTAAAGCGGCGACAGCACGCCGGACGCGAACATCGCGATGAAGCCTGCGATCGATGCAAGCTCAAAGAATACGTACAGGGTTTTGTTGAATACGCCTCTCTTGTATGCCAGGCTGATCAGCCCGAGCCACGCGACGATCAGGCAGCCGATGAACGCGACATATAGGCCGTAGAATTTGATCACGTAGCGGAGCGTCAGATGGAACATGTACACCGGCATCGTATTGGCCCCGACATATGCGAGGAAGCCTTTCTTCGACGGTATCACATTTACGCAGAAGACGATCCACAGGCACGATATCACCAGGATGACCGCACGCATCACTATATCCTGCCACCAGGTGATCTTAAAGCTGTGATATGATTCGCGGAGGAGATACCAGCCGACATTCGGCCCTACAAAGCAGAGCAGGATCGAGAATCCGACCAGGAACACACCGAGCAGCACGAGCAGTACCTTGTGCTCGCGGAGCTTCTGGCACCACCTCAGGCGCTCTGCCGAGCAGTAATACCCGATCAGGAACGACGCGAAATATGACATCGTGCGCCCGAGCGCGAGGAAATCGCCCCACTCTTCTACCTGGCCGGCGAGCAGCCCGAGCACGATCGCGACCGGGAACAGCCACTTGAATTTCACCATATCCACCAGGAAATACCTGTAGAAGAACAGCGAAAACAAGAACCACAGCGCGAACGGCGGCGACAGGAACGAAAGGTGCGACGTCCCGAAGAACGCAAAACGTATCAGGAAATAGATGAACGTGAACACCAGGTACGGCCACATGAACGTCGAGAAGGCAGTCTCCCTCGCGCGCTCAGGCTTTTTCGAGAAATATCCCGACAGGAACATGAACGCCTGCATCACGAACACATTTATCGTGATGTACATGAAGCCGAAAAGCGTTTCCTTCGGGAACCCGCCGCCCAGGTACAGCGACGAGTAAAGGTTTCCCGTCATTTTCGTGAAGTGCGAGACCGGTATCGACAGCATCAGGAGCCCCCTGAACGTGTCGAACATATAGTCCCTTTCCTTGCCAGCCATGTCAATCTCCTACTATCAAAACCTCGTCAATATCAACCTGCCTCAACTGTAACATATAAGGCAGGCCACTTCAAGATTCAACTGACCTGGGATTAGTGCTATAATTCATTTGGAATACAGAGGAGAACAAGAAACATGTATAATCTTACGATATCCGGTACTGCCGGAGAGCGATCATCGATCAAAGACCTGTTTGGGGATAAGTATGATCTTACTGAAGACCTGTCACAGACGAACGTTCTTGTGATCTTAGATGATGGGAAATCTGAAATACCCGACAGCAAGCTTCTGTTTGCTGTATGCGACATGACAGATAACGGCCTTCCTGAAAGCGTGCTTGATTACTGCGCCGAGCGCGGTATATGCGTATTCAGGGATGCTGACACCGTAAATGATTTCATAGAAAACGGAAATGCTGTCAATGCTGCCGGTCTCCCTGACATTGACCTCGGACCGTTCGGAAGCGACATGTGCAGGATCGTCATAATGATGAAAGGTATAGACGACCCGATCCTGCTCGCCGCGATGATGTTCAGCGGAATGGACGTCCGCGCGGTCGCAGGCGGACTTAATGGTGATCATGGCTGCGCGCTCGTTGCTCTCCGCGAGCCTGTAACACGCATACCGCACGTCGACGGAGTACTGAAAGTACGTGTTCTGCAGGATATATAAGCTGGCATATTATGAATAACAGCGTTATAAAAGCACTGGGGAATTCCCAGCGCTTTTTCGTTCATCAGTATCTCATGGTTCTCTAGTCGAAGAACCTTCTCACTCCCAGTATCTCCTTGTGGTTGTATCCTATCGTTGATACCGTCATGCCGTTCGCCTCGTTCATGGCGTGGACGATCTGGTTGTTCCCGATGTAGATCCCGATATGCCCGTTGTAGCAGATCAGGTCGCCTGCGCGCGCGGTCGCGAGCGTGTACCCGGTGCCATAGTTCCTCTGTGTGTTGGCGTTATGCGGAAGGCTGATGCCGAAATGCTTGTACACGGCGAGCGTGAATCCTGAGCAGTCAGCGCCCTTCTCCAGGCTCTCTCCGCCCCAGACGTACGGATTCCCGACAAAGTTCAGTGCGTATTCCGCGACTTTCTTTCCCATCTCTTCGCCTGACAGGTCCGCATGGTAAGTCTTTCCATTGTCATCCACTTCGACGTGGAATGCTCTCGCTGCGGATCCGGCATTTTCGGCGCTGTCCTCCTGGTCGTCCTTTCTCGTTCCGGTTAGCACGATCTCAGGCTCCGGCTCGCTCACGATTTCGGAGTCGATCTCTTCAGAGGAGATCTCTTCTCCGTTCAGCGTCATCACGCTCCGGGTGACCATCTCCTCGCCTTTCACTCCTTCAGAGCCAACGGCAACGGCATCCTCTATCAGTTCGTCCGACTCTTTTTCAACAGTATCAAAATCTATACTGCGTTTTTCGGTGACGGTCTCTGTTGTCCTGATCTGGACATCAGGATCCTCGCTCTCGGCGTTTTTGATGATCTTATCCGCCGCGTCATCGGTCGATGCAGCCCGCGGGGCCGTAAGCATGCCGTACTGTTTTTGCTCGACGGATATAGAAGGCTCGGCACTCACCGAAACATCCTCCGCCTCGTCGCTTACATAATGATGCTCGGCCTTCTTGATCGCTTCGCCCGCCTCGTCCTCTGAGCGGACGACTGCGATCACCTCGTCGCCCGCAGTCAGCGCATAATATGCGACCTGCGCATACGAGCTCGTCGATAATTCCGCAAGCAAAAGAAGAGAGCATGCCGCAAGAGCAAACACACACTCACCGATATGCTTTTCAATTTTAAGATCTTTCAGAAATCTCATATATAACGCAATTCAGGACCCATTGCAGGTCCCATCTCTTAACATTTCTTCAGAATTACACTTATTTTAAAGCATTTCACCCTCCCAGTCAACCTCATCACGCCATTCTTCACAAACACTTCACATGAAAAAACAGCATCGGAAACGTAATTCCGATGCCGTAATTGTATTATTACCTGCTGTATAACCAGTTCCCTACGCCGGCAGCATCAGCTGGATCGCGTTGTACACATTGGATACCACGATATCCGTGCACGGCTCCTGGTATTCGCCGTCGAGCGTCCACGGCATGTCATCCGGAGCCTCGATCTCCACCTTGGAGCTCGAGAAGAACGATATCTGCTCGCACTCGCTGTATGACTGTGTGGAGAGCGCGAAGATTATTGCCTGGAGGTCTATGATGTCCTTAGGAGCTTTGATCAGCATCACTTCGAACAGCCCGTCATTCATGTCGACGTCTGACGACTTAAGGTTGATTATCCCGCCCATCGAAGTCGAGTTGCAGATCGCGCCGAAGATGTAATCGTCTTCATAGATGATATCGCTTTTCTTTCCGCTGACCGGGCTCACCGCCGCCTCATCCGCCGTGCCGTCCGCAGCGTCGCTGTCATATACCTTCAGATGGAAAGGCTTGATGTTGACTACGTCGGTAATGCCGCTGAGCACATACGCAGCGTGGCCGATCGCGTTCTTAAGGTCCTGCGGAACATTGTACGCCGTGCTCGTGAACGCGCCGAAAGAAGCCACATATGAGAAGTAGCGCCCGTTGAACTTCCCGACGTCAAACCTCTGCTTCCTTCCGGAAACGATGCTCTGCGCAGCGTCCAGCGTCGAAGTGTTCAGCCCAACGCTCGAAGCGAAATCGTTGGTGGTCCCGCCCGGTATATACCCGATCGGAGTATCATTCCCGGATGCGAGCACTCCGGCGACCACCTCGTTGAATGTGCCATCCCCACCTATTGCCACAATAATATCATTATCAGAAGCATGCTCCTGAGCTATGGTGATGCCGTTGCCGGCTTTCTGAGTCATTGCGACTCTCACCTCATATCCGTCCTTGCAGAATATGTCGATTATCCCTGCAAGATACCTGTTGGCCTGTCTTGTGCCCGCGAACGGATTCATGACTATAAGCATTTTCTTCATGAGATACTACCTCCGATGTGATCAAAATCTCTAATGTCCGACCTCGCGGTCTTCCTCGTCACGGGTGTCCATCCAGACTTTGTTGAACAGCATGCCGAGGATCATGACCCACGACAGTATGTAGAACCAGATCATGAGAGCGACTACGGATGAAAGTGACCCGTACAGCGCACTCATCTGGGCGCTCCTTGAACCATTGTACATTGAGTAAACGTATGTGACAAGCACCATACCGACCGCGGCGAACACGCTCCCCGGGAATACGTCACTGATGCTGAGCCTCGGGATCCTCAGATTATAATTAGGGAGCATCCAGTAATTATGGAGCACCAGCATGAAATACAGGAGCCCCATTATCGGCCACCTGGCGTTCTTCCAGATCGTGTTTATATATGTTCCTTCAAGGATGTTCCCGAACAGAAGCTCTATTATCATCGGACCGTTCACCAGGATCATGCCGATGAACGCGAAAATGAATACAGTGAGCGACATGTTCTTTAAGGACCGGATGCGCTCAGCGATGTAATCACCTGTCGTCCTGCCGTTCGAATAAAGATAGTTGGAGATCCGCATCATAGCGAACTCCATCCTGGACGAAGCCCATAAAGCAGTGATCGCGAGCATCACGTTATTACCTGCCGTAAGGCGTGTGCTAAGCAGCCTCTTCAGGAGCCTCCCTACCTCAGGATCCGCCATCTGGTCGACGATCTCATTCACATCCACCAGGCTGATATTCACCAGCGACAGAAGCTGCGAAACGATGATCACCGTCGGTACGAACGACAGAATGATGTAAAACGCGATCTGAGCAGCAAAGCCCTGATAGTACGGATCCCAGAACTGCCTGAACCCGAGCACGAGCATGCTCTTCAGCCTTTTTGGTATTCTGCTCTCACCCTGCATTGTTTCTTTCCTTTAACAGCTCCCCAAGCTTAGCCAGAGCCCTGGCCCTGTGGCTCACTGTGTTCTTTTCTTCCATGTTGATCTCAGCGAACGTCTTGTTGAGCTCATCCGACAGAAACAGCGGATCATATCCGAAACCGCCTGTCCCGCGGCGCTCGAACAGTATGTGCCCCGGGCACTCGCCCTGCGCTGAGATTATCTCACCATCCGGATAGATAAGCGTTACACACGATACGAAACGCGCCGTACGCTTCTCTTCCGGTACATCTTTCATAAGGTCAAGCAGCTTATCGTTATTCTTATCATCGTCGCACGGCTCGCCTGCGAACCTTGCCGACCAGACCCCCGGAGCCCCATCCAGACAGTCCACACAAAGCCCCGAATCATCAGCGATAGCAGGCTTTCCCGTTATTCTCATGATCGTGAAGGCCTTCTTGTACGAATTGTCCGCGAACGTCTTGCCGTCCTCGATCACGTCAAACATAAGCGGCACACCCGCCTCGTCCCTCGTGATCACATCAAAGCCGAACTCTCTGGTGATCTTCGCTATCTCTTTCACCTTATTTGGGTTGTGCGACGCACAGACTATCGTTTCCATTCCCGACCTCCTAATATGCATATACATAGTTATTTTACCACTATTTGACGCGATATGGTACAATTATGGCATGGGTGAAGTATTTATTAAGGTTGCTGTTATATTCGCAATGATAGCCGCAGGGTTTGCGGCGAACCGGATCGGCGTGCTGCCGAAGGAGTCAGTGGGCTTTTTGTCCAGGCTCCTTCTGTACATCACGACGCCGTGTCTTGTTGTCTCGTCGATCGCGTCACAGGACCTGTCCGGCTCGATGCTCCGTGAAGCGTGGGAGGTCGTCATCGGCTCGGTGTTTTTTTTCATCGCGGCGATGGCTGTCTCCTACTTCATCGTCAAGATCCTGAATTACCATCCTGCGGCTGACCGCGGTGTGCTTCAGTCCCTGATAACTTCCGCCAACACGGGCTTCATGGGATTCCCTATATCAAAATCCATATTCGGCAACAGGATATTCTTCCTGTTTATTCTTCAGAACATAATACTTAACGTATATATCTTTTCAGGCGCTGTCATACAGATCGACCAGGGCGAAGAAAAAAGGGTCTCCATAAAGAAGATCCTTTCAAGCCTTGCAAATCCTTGCCTTGCTGCAACTCTTGCCGGAATAATCCTGCTGGTGACAGGAATCGACCTGCCGGCGCCCGTAATGGAATTCTTCAGCACAATGGGCGACTCGACCATACCGGTATCCATGATAGTGGTCGGGATCCAGCTCGGCTCATCCGACCTTAAAGGAGCCGCAGGAAACATAAAGTTTTTGATCTGCTGCATCGCCAATGTTGTTCTTATCCCCGCGCTGACACTCGCCGCAGTGTGGTTCATGCCGCTCCTCGACGCAAGCAAGCTCACCCTCGTGTACGCAGCCGCCTTCCCTGCCGCCGTCATGACCGTAGCCGTTGCCGAGATCGAGCACAAGAACTCCGAACTTCTGTCACAGGGCGTCGCCGTGACCACCCTCATGTCCATGATCACCCTGCCCGTCTGGGCTATAATCCTTATGAAACTCTACTTATAGCTTTGTTATGAATTCTTCGAGCGGCGGTATGCAGATCCCGCCGTAATCTTCAACAGTCCCGTTGTCGCAGGCTTTTGCAAGCTCAGGGTCGAGCGGGAGCTTCGCGGTGTTTTTGATGTTGTAGCGCGCTGCGATCTCATCCACTTTGCTCTCGCCGAAGAGAGCATGCTCACTTCCGCAGTCCGGGCATTTATAGTATGACATGTTCTCGATGATGCCAAGTACCGGAACGTTCATTATGTCTGCCATGTTGAGTGATTTCTCTACGATCATCTCAACAAGCTCCTGCGGCGATGTCACGATCACGATGCCGTCAATAGGAAGGAGCTGGTATGCGCTCAGCATCACGTCGCCTGTCCCCGGCGGCATGTCCATGTACATTATGTCGTTGTTTCCCCAGTAAACGTCTGTCCAGAACTGCTGCAGCGTCCCGCCGAGGATCGGCCCGCGCCATACGACAGGATCTGTCTCATTCTCAAGTATGAGGTTTATGGACATCACGTTTATACCAGTCCTGCTCTTCACAGGGTAGATCACGTCTTCGATCCCCGTCGCCCGCTCAGTCATACCAAAAGCTTTCGGTATCGACGGCCCGGTTATGTCAGCGTCCATCACAGCAACCTTATGGCCTTTACGCCTGCTTATCGCTGCGAGAAGAGACGTTATCGATGACTTCCCGACGCCGCCCTTTCCGCTCACCACTGCGACTATCTTATTGATGTTAGTTCCCTCATTCTGCTCAAGCTTCTGAATAGCCTGCCCGCCTTCACGCTCATCACATGCGAGCGCGCACGAACTGCAGTCATGATCACAATCCGGCATGTCCTGTCCTCCTGTATTCCATAATCAAAATCTCGTCTGCCATTTCCGGCCTTGCTGTTTGCTCTTTTTTACTGTTCCGGCTGATCTGGATGCTCCCGGCCGATCTGCTCTTCCACGAGCTTCTCTGCGTCATCAGACGACATCGGCTTTCCCCAGATGAATCCCTGGATGTAGTCGCAGCCGATCTTCTTCAGAGTCTCCAGCTGTTCTTCTTCCTCTACACCTTCTGAGATCACGTCGAAGTTCATGACGTGCCCGATCGAGATGATCGCAGCCACATACTTCCGTGAAGTCTCATTCGTATCCATCTTGTCGATGAATTCCTTGTCGACTTTCAGCATGTCCGCAGGGAAGCTGTTCAGATAGCTGAGCGAAGAATAGCCTGTCCCGAAATCATCAATCGCGACTTTGATGCCCATCTTCTTGATCTCAGCTATGCACTGAACTGCCTTATCCATCGAATCGATCATTATCGACTCTGTTATCTCGATCTCAAGCTGGTTCGCCGGTATACCTGACGACTTGAGAACGCTCTTTACCTCGTCCATGAAATCGTTTTTCATGAGGTGCTTTACGGACACATTCACGCTGAGCGTGACTCCGGTGTGCGTCTTTTCGATAAGCTTTCCAAAGAACTCTGCTGACTTCCTGAACACTACATAGTCAATCTTGTCTACAATTCCAACTTTCTCAGCTACCGGTATGAACTCCGCAGGACTGATCACGTTGCCGTCCTCATCCTTTATCCTGGCAAGCGCTTCAAACCCGCTGAGGCGATGCTCCATATCATACTGCGGCTGAAGAGCAAAATACAGATTGTCGTTTTCGAGCGCTCTCATTATCTTACGCTCGATCTCAAGAGTGCGGTCATTGTTAAGTATCTCAGTTGTGAACCTGCAGATGCGGCTTCCGTCTGCCCTCCGCTTCGCTTCAGCAAGCGCAGCGTTCGCGCATGACAGCAGGTTGTCGCCGCTCTTCGCGTCGCCCGGGAACTCAGCATATCCGACATTCGCCGTCATAAAATAGTCGCATCCGTCGATCGAGATCTTATTCTTGATTGCTTCCTCATAGAACTTCAGGGTTTTGATGACATCATCCTCCGACTTGTAGTCACGTATGATCAGGGCGAATTCGTCTCCTCCCTGACATGTGATGAAGTCGTTAGTACCGGCCTGCCCCTTGTCCGCTATCTCCTTCCAGCAGTTAGCGATCTTTACGAGCACGGCATTCCCGGTGCCCTGGCCCATAGTATAGTTGATGTTCCTGAAGTTGTTCAGGTTGATCACAGCAATAGTGAACTTCTTACTGCGCCTTATAAGGTCATTCATCAGCTCAAGGCACGCGAACCTGTTCGGGAGGCCCGTAAGCCTGTCGGTCACCGCCTGGTCACGCAGCTTCATCTGGTATTTTTTTAAGTTTATGGTGTTTCTGTAGATGATTATTATAGCGATGATTATGAGGCAGTTAGATCCTATCCCTGCGATCGATGAAAAATTGTGTCTTACTACCAGTGAAATGATCAATACAGGGAACTGTGCAAGTAAAATAATAAGTGACGTGATGAACCCGACATCTCCATAAAACATGACGATCATTATCAGACAGATATTCGCCATTGATGAGATCGCACCCGTGAACGACCTTAATGGTATCGCCTGGCCCATCAGCATCAGAGCCCCTTCAGATCTTGTTGTGATCTGTACTATAACTGTTGTCACTACATAAAGCAGCAGCAGGATCACGAAACCTGACCATGGAGCACTGTTCGTCACCGCAAGTGTCTTCATGGTCTTTTCGGTATTCATTTTCCGTCCGGTGTTACTTTTTATCTCACTCATTCTTCTTCACTCTGATCCCGTCCGGGATCTTTTCAAACACAACCAACACGACCCGCAGAGTACACTAATACTCTCCGGGCCCCCTGCTCAAAAATCCTGAAGTAATCCCAATGTTAAATCTACCACAATCATATAGACTTTATCAATAGCTGCGATTAAAAAAGCTATATAAAGAATATATTACACAGCCTAAATGTAAACTTATATTTTAATTAAGGTTGACAATTACTATTGTAAACCTTACAATCATCTATAGAGGTGTTGCTTGAGCTTTTATGGGATTGTAAGGCAGAATATGGATAAAACCAGTTCAGATAACAGGAATGTCACCTTCATGCTCACACTGGCCGCTTTGTTTGCGGCTGTGCTCGCGGCAGCATCATGGATATCGCTGCCGCTTCCGTTCACGCCGATACCTGCTAATCTCGGCACACTGGCTGTAGCTCTTGCCGGCGCGCTGCTCGGATGCAGGTACGGTACATTTTCCGTGCTCGTTTATATCCTGCTTGGAGCAGCCGGCGTCCCGGTTTTCGCTGGATTCACCGGGGGATTCGGCCATATAGCAGGTCCTACAGGCGGCTATATCATCGGTTATCTCACTTCAGCATTCATCTGCGGCGCTATAGTCGACCTTCTGTATGCCTCTCAGGCACATCTTCCCGATATGCGAGCATGCTCCTCTTCTTCCATGAAAGCCGATTGTTGCGAGTCCCAGGACGATCTGAGAAAGAAATCATGGAAAACTTATGCAGTTACCACTGCTGCAGCACTGCTTGGCACCGTAAGCTGTTATGCGCTCGGCACGATATGGTTCATCATTCTTACCGGAAGCAGCCTTGCAGCATCACTAGCCATGTGTGTGATACCTTTCATTCCCGGCGGTGTATTCAAGATCATTGCAGCGGCGATCCTCATACCAGCACTAAGGCCTGTGCTTGAAAAAATGAAAGCACGATAAAAGCAGCCATCATGATGACTGCTTCCCTTCTAATATAGCACTTTGCTGTTTTCCTACACGTCAAGCAG
>CAZBFD010000039.1:5910-11616 GCA_964491055.1 uncultured Eubacterium sp. | reverse complement strand
GAAAGTGCTGGCGGCCGGAAGGCTGGCGGAAGGCAGTTCCCTCAGGGAGGAGCTGGCCACAGGTACTCTCTCTCCGGGAGATCCCGGAGCCTGTCAACGAGATTTTGCTCGTGGCGGACAAGCGCCGCGACTGCCTCTTCAGCCGTCGGGTACGGATCAGTGTTGATCTCCGCCTGCCCCTCGCTGAAGTCCCGGACGATGTGCTCATCCCCCGGCGCCGGGTGCGGCGTATGCGAGAGCGTCCCGTCCCCGAGCACACGGAGATTCTCCTTCTCCAGCCCGAACAACCCGTCAAGCAGGTGCTCACGTATGAATTTGTCATCAAGATGCAGCATGCTCACTCACCATTATTATCATTGGATCTCTTTATACTAATTATACTACTAAATAGATAGGAATTATATATTAATATCTTTAATCACACACTTCCGGAAATCGCAAATTCCCTAAATCAGTATTTTTTGCAATTTTAGTATACTCTGATGTCTTCTCTATTCATTTAGTGGGCGTATTATGAGTATTCATACATATTCAAGACAGATTCAGGTAAAGAAATATATCGCACTAAATACATTTAAGGGAAATGCCCATCCAATCCTGTATCAAATACTTTGTCAGTAGCGATGTGTTTCTATCAAAATCATATAATACAACTAAAAAATAGAAAATAGTATACTGAATTGATCATAAATGTCCTCCTAGGGAATTTGCGATTTTCAAGTTATGTATAATATATGTATAAATATACATTCGGCAAAATTCACTTTCTTTCTCCTGGATAAAACAAAACTCCCAGGAATTTTGAAATTCCCTGGGAGTTTAATGACACTTACAATGTCTAACTTGTACGTCCCTATGACCGCTTACTGCTCGATCACTGCAACCAGCTGGCCTGCCTTGACCTGCTGTCCTTCCTTGACGCAGATTTCCTTGATCTGGCCTTCTGCTGTCGCGATGATGTTTGTCTCCATCTTCATAGCCTCGATGACAGCGATCGGGTCACCCTCGTCGACGTGGTCGCCTTCGCCGACCAGCACCTTTACGATGTTGCCCGGGATATTGGCGCCGACTTCGTTCGGGTCGTCTTCGTTCGCGATACGTGCGGACTCAGCCTTCACGTTAGCGTTGCGGACGTTGATATCCTTGATCTTGATGACTCTCCTGTTGCCGTTTACTTCGAAGTCGAGCTCTCTCATACCGTCGTCTCCAGGTGAGTGGATCTCGGTGAGCTTGATGACCATCTTCTTGCCCTCTTCAAGCGTTACCTCGCAGGTCTCGCCCTTTTCCAGGCCGTGGAAGAATATGTCGGAGCCCATGTGGCGGAAGTCGCCGTCCTTCTCGATGCTGTTCAGGTAGTCCTCATAGACTTTCGGGTACATAGCGTAGCTGATGCATTCCTGAGGAGTTCCCTCGAGGTTGAAGTACTTCTGGAGACCATTCTTGATCTTATCAAAGTCTTCGTCCTCGAGCAGCTCGCCCGGCCTGCATGTGATCGGCTCCTTATCCTTCAGGATGAGCTTCTGCAGATCCTTCGGGAATCCGCCGACAGGCTGTCCCATCATTCCCTCGAAGAAGGAAACGATGCTGTCCGGGAAGTCCATTCCCTTGCCCTTCTCCATGATGTTCTCAGGAGTGAGGTCGTTCTGTACCATGAAGATCGCCATGTCGCCGACTGCCTTAGATGACGGTGTAACCTTTACGATATCGCCTAGCATCGCGTTGACCTTCTTGTACATATCCTTAACATCGCCGATCCTGTGGCCGAGGCCGAAGCTGTCGACCTGTGCCTGCAGGTTGGAGTACTGTCCGCCAGGGATCTCGTACTTGTAGATCTCGGCTGAAGCTGTCTTCATGTCGGACTCGAAGTTCTTGTAGACCGGCCTTACGTCACGCCAGTACTCGGAGATCGGCTGGATGCCGTCCGGGTCGATACCTGTGTCTCTGTCTGAGTTCTGCAGCGCTGCTACGATCGAGTTCAGTGCAGGCTGTGATGTAAGTCCTGACATACTGTTGAACGCGGCGTCTACGATGTCGACTCCGGCGGAAGCTGCCATCAGTATCGTGGCGACTCCGTTTCCGGAAGTGTCGTGTGTGTGCAGGTGGATCGGGATGTCGATATTGTCCTTCAGCTCGCTGATCAAAACCTTTGCGGCCATCGGCTTAAGAAGTCCTGACATGTCTTTGATGCCGAGGATGTGTGTTCCCTGCATCTGCAGCTCTTTAGCCATGTTGACGTAGTAGTCAAGTGTGTATTTAGTTCTTGTCTCGTCGAGGATGTCACCTGTGTAGCACATGCATGCCTCAGCGACTTTGTTCTGCTTGAGTGTCTCGTCGAGCGCGACCTCCATGCCGTGGATCCAGTTCAGCGAGTCGAAGATACGGAACACGTCGATCCCGCTCTCAGCCGCCACCTTCACGAACTCACGGATGACGTTGTCCGGATAGTTCTTGTATCCTACAGCGTTCGCGCCGCGGATCAGCATCTGGAACATGATGTTAGGGATCTTCTTACGCAGCGTCTCGAGCCTCTCCCACGGAGATTCCTTCAGGAACCTGTAGGCTGTGTCGAACGTTGCGCCGCCCCACATCTCGAGTGAGAAGAAGTCTTTGCCGTACTTCGCGACCGCCGGCGCGATCTTCTCCATATCGATCGTCCTCATACGTGTCGCCATAAGTGACTGCTGAGCGTCTCTCATGGTCGTATCTGTGATGAGGAGCTTCTGCTGGTCTCTCGCCCACTTTGCGACGGCCTCCGGGCCTTCCTCGTCCAGGATCTGCTTTGTTCCGCGGAGCTCCGCGATCTCTTCATCCGATACCTTCGGATAGACAGGTACGTTGAAGTGAGGCTTCTTTCCCATGGTCTCGTTTACAACGATATTTCCTATGTAGCTCAGGACCTTCTGCTCCTTGTCGTCGACCTTGTCGATGTTCACGAGCTGCGGGTTCGCCGCGATGAATCCTGTGTCGCACTTGCCCTCGATGAATGTCGGATGGTTGAGCACGTTCAGCAGGAATGGAATGTTCGTCTTCACGCCGTGGATATGTGTCTCACGCAGCGCTCTTATGGCCTTCCTTCTTGTATCATCAAAAGTCCTTGCGTATGCTGTTATCTTAACGAGCAGGCTGTCATAGAACGGCTGTATCTTTGCTCCCTCATATCCGTTTCCACCGTCGAGACGGATACCGAAACCGGAGCCGTTGGAGTACTGGTCGATCGTTCCTGTGTCAGGCATGAATCCGTTCGCCGGGTCCTCTGTCGTGACACGGCACTGGATAGCGTAGCCGCGCTGAGTGACGTCCGACTGGTCTTTGATCCCGATCTCCTCTGAATCGAGAGAATACCCTTCAGCGATCAGGATCTGGTCCTGCACGATGTCGATGCCTGTAACGAGCTCCGATACTGTATGCTCTACCTGGATCCTCGGGTTCATCTCGATGAAGTAGTGGTCGCCGTTCTTATCGAGCAAAAACTCGACTGTTCCGGCGCTTCTGTAGTCTACTGCGCCTGCGATCTTAAGAGCGTCAGCACAGATGCTAGCTCTCTGCTCGTCTGTCAGGCACAGGGCCGGTGTAAACTCGATAACCTTCTGATGTCTTCTCTGGATGGAGCAGTCACGCTCGAAAAGGTGGACCAGATGGCCGTGCTTGTCGCCGAGCACCTGGACCTCGATGTGCTTAGGATCCTCCAGATATTTCTCAATGAAGATCTTGTCGCTTCCGAATGCCTTCAGCGATTCAGACCTTGCGTTTCTGTATTCATTTACGATGTCAGCCTCGTCACGGACGACACGCATACCACGTCCGCCGCCGCCTTCAGCTGCCTTCAGCATTACAGGATATCCTGCAGCCCTTGCGAACTCCACAGCCTCTTCCTCAGACTCGATCGCGGCATCCTTGCCCGGTACTGTAGGAACACCTACAGAGTTTGCCACCAGCTTGGACCTGATCTTGTCGCCCAGGCTGTTCATCATCTTAGCTGTAGGCCCGATGAACTCGATCCCCTCATCCTCGCAAGCCTGCGCGAACACAGGGTTCTCAGCAAGGAACCCGTATCCAGGGTGGATCGCGTCAACGCCCTTGGCCTTAGCCAGCGCGATGATCTCAGAAATGCTTAAATACGCATCAACCGGCGCCTTGCCCTTGCCGATCTGATACGCCTCATCAGCCATCGTCCTGAAGAGAGCATTCTTGTCCTCCTCAGAATAAATAGCCACCGTCCTGATACCGAGCTCACTGCAAGCCCTGAAAACTCTGATAGCGATCTCGCCGCGGTTCGCCACCAGGACCCTCTTGAACTTCTTGATCTTTTCCATTCTCTTGCTCCAATTCTCAAAACAAAAAAGCAATAAGCGATATATATATTAAGCGATAACTGATAACAAACTGTGTCCGAAAAGGGCCATGCTCTGAAAAGGGACAGTCCCCTTTCGGAGGTTCTCGGAGGTTTTGCTCCAAAAAGTGCTCCAAAAAGGGACAGTCCCCTTTCGGAGGTTCTCGGAGCTTTACTGCTCCTCTCCTTCGATCTTCACGACCATGTGCGGGTACGGGATCTCGATGCCGTTCTTGTCGAACACAGCCTTCACAGTGTCCCCGAGATAGTACTTCGCCTTGAACCTGTCAGCCGTGTGCGTCCACACCATCATGTCCCACACGATACCGCTGTCTTCATAGGAAGAAATGCCGATCACAGGCGCCGGATCAGTCAGGAGAAGCTCCCCTTCTTCAACTATATTATTGAGCAAAACCTTTACTTTTTCAAGGTCTGAATTGTAGCTGACTTCGAATTTGAGGTCGACTCTTACAATGTCGTTCTTGGTCTTGTTAATGATGATGGAATTCACCATTTTGCTGTTCGGGATCGTGATGTCCTGGTTGCTGAAAGTGTGCAGTTTAGTTACCATGATGTCGATGTAATCGACTACTCCGGACACGTTTTCCACCTGGATCTCGTCCCCCTTCACGAACGGCTGCGTGAACAGAATTATGATCCCGCCCGCAACGTTGGACAATGAGTCCTTCAGCGCCAGAGCTAGAGCTGCGCCTGCAGACGCGAGTACTGCTACGTACGGTGCCGGGTTCACACCAGCCGCAAGGATAAGCGAAAGTCCAAGCAGGACCCAAAGGATGATGCTTATCGCCCTCAGAATCGCAACATACGACACCTCGTCCAGCGCCGATTTTACCAGCATCTTCTTCGCAATGCCGTAAATGATCCTGATCACGATCGCGCCTACGACAAGCGTGATCAGCACCGACCACACCTCCGCCGGTATGTGCGTCTTATCCTCTATTGTCAGTAAATATTTAGTCATCTTCTCACCCGTTCGGCTTAATATGAGTTATACCCCTTAGTTGTATCCTTTAATATTCTAGACACATGTTACCAAATTGAATTTTTCATCTGTTTGGTAACGGTTTTCCCGATTTCTCATCGATTTGGTAACCAAACTACTCTCTTTACATAGTACTTTCGTTACCAAATCATATATTTCTTCCGTTTGGTAACAGGTTTTCCGATTATTCTTCGATTTGGTAACCAAACTACCCTCTTAACACAGGACTCTCGTTACCAAATCGCTATATTCTTTCATTTGATAACGGATTTCTGCAAAAATGAACGATTTGGTAACGGGGCTGGCTGCGATCACCGATCCGCTCTACGTCTCTCGATCTCCCTGAGCAGCTTCTTCCTTAAGCGTATGTCGT
>CAZBFD010000039.1:0-5810 GCA_964491055.1 uncultured Eubacterium sp. | reverse complement strand
TCCGCTCTACGTCTCTCGATCTCCCTGAGCAGCTTCTTCCTTAAGCGTATGTCGTCCGGCGTTACTTCCACTAGCTCGTCGTCCGCGATGAACTCGAGCGCTTCCTCAAGCGTGAAGTGCCTTGCCGGCGACAGGATTATCGCCTCGTCAGACCCTGCGGCACGCATGTTGCTTACTTTCTTGGCCTTGCACGGGTTTACTTCCATGTCGTCTGACCTCATGTTCATGCCGACGATCATGCCCTCATACACTCTTGTCCCGGGCTCAACGAACATCTGCACGCGCTCCCCTATATTGAACAAAGCATACGGCGTGCATTCTCCTTCTTCTATCGCGATCGCGACTCCATTCGTCCTGTCAGGGATGAAGCCTTTATGCTCCTCAAACGCGTAGAACCGCCTCTCCATGTGCCCTTCTCCGTGCGTGTCGTTGATGAACTCTGACCTGTAGCCGAGAAGCCCCCTGGTCGGGACATGGTATTCAATCCTCTGATATCCGTTCTCGGCGAACATCCGGACCATGAGTCCCTTGCGCTGGTTGAGCTTTGATATAACGGTGCCGGCATACTGGTCCGGGCATGTCACGATGACTTCCTCGACCGGCTCAAGCTTCCGCCCCTGCTCGTCCTTATGCATGATGACCTCAGGCTTTGACACAGCAAGCTCGTAGCCCTCACGCCTCATGTTCTCGATAAGTATCGACAAATGGAGCTCGCCCCGGCCCGACACCTTGAAGCAGTCGGTCGTCTCCGTCTCCTCGACGATGAGCCCGACATTCACCTCGAGCTCTTTGTACAGGCGCTCACGAATGTGGCGCGATGTCACGTACTTCCCGACTTTCCCCGCAAACGGCGACGTGTTTACCATGAAGTTCATGGAAAGCGTCGGCTCCTCAATATGGATCATCTCCATCGGGTCCGGCCGCTCGAGGTCTGTTATCGTCTCTCCTATCGAAATATCAGGAATACCGGAGACAACGACGATGTCGCCGCACTCCGCTTCCTTGACAGGCGTCCTCTTCAGCCCTCTGTAAACAAAGACCTGATTTATCTTTCTCTGCTCGATCACGCCGTCACCTTTCGCCACGCCAACGACCTGGGCCTCTTTCAAAGTCCCTTTCGTTATGCGGCCGATCCCGAGTCTTCCGATATAGTCGTCGTACGCGAGAGTCGAGACCTGCATCTGGAGCGGCTCGTCTCTTAAGTCAGGGTATGGCTTGCAATGCTCTATTATCGTCTCGAACAGCGGGGATATATCAAAACCTCCGAAGCCCTCTGGTGTATGTCCGAGCTTTCCTCCGTCCGGCGCAAGCAGCACAAGGTCTTTAACCTCCTCCGGATCCCTCACGCAGATACCCTGGCGTGCGATACCATAGAGGATAGGAAAATCAAGCTGCTCGTCGTTTGCGTCCAGGTCCATGAAAAGCTCGTAGACTTCGTCCA
Source organism: uncultured Eubacterium sp. (assembly GCA_964491055.1). Lineage (GTDB taxonomy): Bacteria > Bacillota > Clostridia > Peptostreptococcales > Anaerovoracaceae > Aminicella. The sequence goes on along the minus strand of CAZBFD010000039.1, from coordinate 4,369 downwards.
CGACCTCATCTATCCTGGCATCCTTCTTGTCGATCTTGTTGATCATAAGGATCGGGTTCAGGCCCTGCTCGAGCGACTTGCTTAGAACGAACCTCGTCTGCGGCATCGGTCCCTCACTCGAATCCACCAGCAGGATTACCGTGTCTACCGTCTTCATGATACGCTCGACCTCAGAGGAGAAATCCGCGTGTCCCGGCGTGTCGACGATATTTATCTTCACGTCATTATGCATGATCGAGCAGTTCTTCGAGTAGATTGTGATCCCCCTCTCACGCTCGATCGCGTCACTATCCATTACACAGTCCAGCGACTCATCCTCACGGAACACACCGCTCTGCTTGAGGAACGCATCGACTAGCGTCGACTTTCCCGCGTCAACATGTGCAATAACTGCAATATTAATTATCTTCTGCTTCTCTGCCATACTCTTTCCTTACTATTAATTGCTAGTCCCATGTTGGTATGAACATGGGAATGTCATATTTGTCTGCGGCTAATGGCTAATAGCCATTAGCCATAAATACATATGTCTTTTTGCGTTTCTATTTTACCAGGCGCCGCCGCCTCCGCCGCCGAAGCCGCCGCCGGAGAATCCGCCTCCTCCGAAGCCGCCGCCGCTGAATGATCCGCCTCCGCCGGTAAAGAATCCGCCGGAATCGACAGCGTCTGAAATATCAGGGATCATCGACGACGTTCTCACGAACTGCCCTGCGCAGTTATTCGCCAGGTTGGTGTACCAGACTGCGCGTCCGAGGTTCGCGGTATCAGTGCCCGCATACCACTCAGGCTCAGGCACCTTTATGTTCTCAAACTTCTTTGCCCACGCGGTCGACATACCCATGACCATCGCGTACGGCATTATATTGTAGTAGTATTCCGGGTTCTCATCCGAAAGCGCTACCAGCCTGTCATGCTCCGCCGTCTCTATGAAGTTTCTGAAGCCGAGAACTTTTCCGTATATAAGGGCGTTTTCCTTCGTTCTCGCCCACATGTAGACCTGGAAGAATATCGCATCCGCAAGTGCTCCAGTCGCAACGAGCGCAACCAGTATCCCGGTTATTCTGCTGCCCGAGTACGCTGCCATACATAAGGCGAAGGTGATCAGCGACGCAATCGCGCATACGACGAGTCCTCCCATGAACTTGCCGACGCTCTTCACACGTGCCGACGAGTGCCGCCTGTCGTACGACGACGATATCAGCGACGTCCCGATCAAAACAAGTATGAACGGCACTGCGGCTCCGATCATTCCGAGCGCCTTGTAATTCACGAAGTTCGCAATAAGTATAGCTGCCGGAAGAATAAGCGAGCATATGAAAGCTCCAATCTTTCTTGCTTCTCTGGATCCGGTCGTAAACATTCTTTTCTTTCCGCTGTCGTACATTCCCTGAAGCTCGTCACGCGCCACTCTGACCGCGTCGCCAAAGCCATCAGGAAGATTGTCCAGATCAACGACCTGCTCAACGAACTCAGGCTCCTTTTCATCAGGCTCCGGCTCTGCTTTTTCAGACTTCTTGATAACGTCCTTTACGAACAGGCCAAGATTGGCTGTGCCTGATTTGCTGCCGCCCTTACTACGGCCGACAGAGGCTTTGATCGCGTCCTCGTACGGGAAAAGCCCGCCGAACAAACGCACAGCGAACGTCGGCTCACTGTCTGGAATCTCGCACTTCTTGACAAGCTCGTATTTCTTGCTTCCCGGTCTCTTCTCCCGGATCTCAAGATATCCCTTCGACGCAAAGTATATGATCATGGACGAGAGGTCTTTATTGTCCACGCATCCGTCGACAATGTAGCCGACCTCAGCCGGCGTGATATCGTCCGGAGGATAGAATTCTACAGGCTTTACGATCTCCGGGTCTCTGCCGTTGATGACCCACAGCAGCGACATAAGAATGCCAAGCGCAATCGGTATCAGGAATGCAAGAAATCCCATCCATCTTCTGCTTGTAACGCCTGTCCAGTATCCTTCCGGAAGAATCGCCTGAAGCGTAATACCGTATCCCTGCGGAAGATCCTTCGCTTCTATCTCCATCGTCTTATTGTCGTCGCCGAACGTGACAGTAAAGTGTTCCGTGTCAGACAACACGTCGATCGACTCACCTGCTGATCCTGTGTACAGACTGAAAGTGCTCCAGTCTACCTCTTTCGGCATCGTCAGATTAATAGTCGATTTTTCTATCGGGGTCTGCCATCCCGTCGGAAGAATGTCGACCGACATCCAGTCGTAATCCTCGTCGTCGTCTTTAGTGCAGTTGAGGTTGTACTGAATTCTGTACTCCTTCTCACCGGTGTATGTCCTGTAAGCATCGCCTATCTTAAGGATCTCATTGCCGTACGTACCATATTCATTCTCTCCGGTAGTGTCATATTCGTCTTCCCAGTCTCCGCCGCTAACGCTTATTCCGCTGATGTCGTAGAACTTCTTCTGGATCGGTATGTAGCGGTAGATCCCATGGTGCGGCGTGAGGAAGTCCACGACGATATGCTCATCGAACCTCATGACGTGATTTTCACTTACGTCGATGCTGACGTCAAAGCTCTCAGTCGTATATGAGTCGTCTGCCGCGTAGACTGCCTCAGCAGCAAACAGACCTGCCGGCCTTAAGCCAATATCACTTCCAAACAAAGTCCCAGCAATAGCGGCGCTGCATAATATACACAATACAACAATAACCGATAAGGCTGAGCGCAATGCTCCACTCCTCCCGGCTTCCTCGCTAACAACAGGAAATGCCCCGGCTCCGCTTACACGGACCGGAGCATCATTTTCATGCATTCCTCTGATAATCATACTAGAACTGCACCTTTACGTTCTGTCTCTCTTCCTCGCTGTTCACCTCAAACATAGGCTTGCGGCTGAATCCGCAGACGTTTGCGATGATGCTGCTCGGGAACATCTCAACTTTATTGTTGTAAGTCTTGACTGTTGCGTTGTAGTACTTACGTGACTCCGCGATCTCGCCCTCAAGAGTCTGCAGCTGATTCTGCAGGTCTACGAAGTTCTGATTCGCCTTGAGTTCTGGATAAGCTTCCGCAACCGCGAACAAAGTCTTCAGTGTTCCGGTCAGCTGGTTCTCAGCTTCTGCTCTCTCTTCAACAGTAGTAGCGCTTCCGACCATGCTTCTCGCTTTTACTACCTTCTCGAAAGTCTCTGATTCATGTTTCGCATAGCCCTTGACTGTCTCTACCAGGTTCGGGATCAGGTCGAATCTCTTCTTCAGGTAAACGTCCATCGTGGAATACGCTTCCTCGCAGTTGTTCTTCGACTTGATGAACCCGTTGTAGATCCCGACAAGCCATCCGCCGATGCAAATGACTGCTAATACGATAATACCGATAATTACTAATGCTGGCATTTCCTTACCTCCTATCACTTGATCTCCCAGTCGATCTCCCCTTCTCCATTGTCCGAGAGAAACTCATTCGTCCGGGAGAAATACCTTCCTCCAAAAAATCCATTATACGCTGACAGCGGGCTCGGATGTGCGCCGGTAATCACCAGGTGCCGGCTGTTCGTTATCAAAGCCTCCTTGGCCTTCGCCTTACCGCCCCACAGTATGAACACCATCGGCTGCTCGCGTTCATTAAGCAGGCTTATCACCCTGTCTGTGAATATTTCCCAGCCATGATTCTGGTGGGAGTTCGCCTCATGAGCACGCACCGTGAGCACCGTATTCAGAAGGAGCACGCCCTGCTCCGCCCACGGCACCAGATAGCCGTTATCCTTAGGCGGCCTCGGTATCCCGAGGTCCTCCTGAAGCTCCTTGAAAATATTCACAAGCGAAGGCGGCTGCTCCACACCAGGCTTGACCGAGAACGCCATCCCGTGTGCCTGCCCCGGCTCATGATACGGGTCCTGTCCCAGAATTACCGCCCTGACCTTGCTGTACGGAGTATACTTAAGAGCATTGAATATATCATTCATGTCAGGATAGACAGTCCCGTTCCTGTACTCAGATATCAGAAACTGCCTAAGCTTCCTGTAGTACTCCTTATCAAACTCCCCCGCCAGGACATCGTCCCAGTCATTACCGATTTCTACCATCTTACACTGCCATACGTATCCCGCTTCACGCCGACGCCCCTGGCTTCGGCTTCCGCGGTCTTATCCAGGTGTATTACTTGATCATGATATCCTTATATTCAGGATGGTCATTGAACCATTTCTTGGCAACCTCACAAGTAACCATCGCGTTCCTGTTGTTCTCTTTCAGGAAGTCATGGCATCTGATCAGAAGATCCTCAGCAATTCCCTGATGCCTGTACTCAGGCTCCACGTCCACTGAATGGATATTGAAAGTATGATCCCCTACCTTTGGGAAATCAATGCTTGCGATCTCATTCCTGTTGTCATCTATGATCCAGA
>CAZBFD010000038.1:0-11932 GCA_964491055.1 uncultured Eubacterium sp. | reverse complement strand
CATATCTGGTGCTGGTATTCATGCGCACCTAGATACAGGGATGAATGGTCGGAGGGAAACAAGACTCTCGGGCAGTGCTCGATAACTTCATTTCTCGTGCAGGACATTTTCGGCGGCAAAGTCTACGGCGTCCCGCGCGAGGAGGGCGTGTTCCACTGCTTTAATGTGGCGGGCGGCCGTGAGTTTGACCTGGCGAGCGAGCAGTACGGAGATGAGGTGCTCACATATACCAGAGATTACGAGCAGTCCAGGGAAGAGCACCTGTCGAACAAAGACAAGTTCGATCGCTATAAATACCTCTGCGACGAGCTGCATAAGTACTGCGAGCAAAACCTTTAACAGATCATGGGGAATAATGTCATGATTTAGTGGAATAAGAAGTGCGGGGACAGTAGCACACTTTTAGAACAATTTTCAGGTAATTATTATACTTACAGGTATTGCACATTGACCCTCATAGTCATATAATCACTAATGTAAATTTTTGTGCACAAGGATAAGGAGAAGGGCAGCTGGAGGTCTGGAAAGACCTCGGTGAGACCTTAAGAGTTAGGTTCTCACTCACTCGCCCGGGCGCCTTATCTTTTTTGTATGTGGTTATGCGGAAAATGGGCATGTCGGACGGCGGACGGTATGAGTTTTGATGATAGAAGAATGGAGGCGCAATATGAGGAAGTATGTTTTTGTTACAGGTGGTGTAGTTTCGGGTCTTGGAAAAGGTATAACCGCGGCGTCGCTCGGGAGGCTGCTGAAGGCGCGCGGGCTCAAGGTGATGTCGAAGAAGCTTGACCCGTACATCAATGTGGACCCGGGGACAATGAACCCGATCCAGCACGGTGAAGTCTTTGTTACTGATGACGGGGCGGAGACGGACCTTGACCTCGGACACTATGAGAGATTCATCGATGAGGACCTGAACAAATTCTCGAATATTACCTCGGGCAAAGTCTACTGGAACGTCCTCAACAAAGAACGCAAGGGGGAATACTTAGGTAATACTGTACAGGTGATACCTCATATCACTGATGAGATAAAGTCGTTCATATATAACACTGGTGACAAGGATCCTGATGTAGTGATCGTTGAGATAGGGGGCACGGTCGGCGACATCGAGAGCCAGCCGTTCCTCGAAGCGATAAGGCAGGTGTCGATCGAGCAGGGAAGGCAGAACTGCTGCTTCATACATGTTACACTCGTTCCATATATCAAAGGATCTGATGAGCATAAATCAAAGCCAACGCAGCACTCCGTAAAGGAGCTGCAGGGAATAGGGATCGCGCCGGACATCATAATCCTCCGCGCGGACGAGCAGATAGACCAGTCGGTGCTCGATAAGATCTCAATGTTCTGCAACGTAAAGCCCGACTGCGTGATACAGAATATCACATTACCGGTGCTCTATGAAGCGCCGCTCATGCTTGAGCGCGCGAAGCTCTCATGGATCGTATGCCGTGAGCTAGGCATCGACGCCGGCCCTTGCGACATGCAGGAATGGGAAGAGATGGTAGACCGTATCAAAGCGGGCGGGCCTAAAGTTAAGATCGCTATAGTAGGCAAGTACATAAAGCTTCATGATGCGTATCTGTCAGTCGCTGAGGCGATAAGGCACGGTGGCTTTGAGAACTGCGTGACTCCGGAGATAAAATGGGTAGAGGCTGAAGAACTCAGCAAGGATCCGGATGCCATGGATGATCTTCTGGGCGATGTAGATGGGATACTTGTTCCGGGTGGATTCGGTAACAGAGGGATCGAAGAGATGATCCTTGCCGCTCAATATGCACGCGAACATGACATTCCGTATTTCGGGATCTGTCTCGGGATGCAGATCTGCGTGATCGAATTCTCCCGCCACGCATGCGGACTGCTGGACGCGAACTCAGGCGAGTTCAATGAAAAGTCCGAAAACAAGGTGATAGACCTGATGCCTGACCAGTACGGTGATATACCGCTCGGCGGAACGATGAGGCTGGGTGCATATCCTTGCGTGATAAAGAAGGGGACTTTGCTCGAAAGAATTTACTGCAAAGAGCCAGCTATTAATGATATCGATGGTTTTCATTTCGCGAAAGCCGCTGACAGCGATGCTCTCAGCTTGATGAAGAAGGCAGTAAGAAACGGGAGCCTGCTTATCAGTGAGCGCCATCGCCACCGCTACGAATTCAACAATGATTATCGCGAGACTGTTGAGGAGAACGGTATGGAGATATGTGGAACGTCGCCTGACGGAAGACTTGTGGAGCAGGTATGCGTCCCTGCAAACAGGTTCCATGTCGGCGTGCAGTATCATCCTGAGCTGAAGAGCAGACCGAATCACGCACATCCACTGTTCCGCGAATTCATCAAGGCTGCAGCGGAGCACGCGAAAGACTGATTTTGTGAATCGAAAACTCATCAAAGATCATCTGCTTCAATTGTGGTAGTTAATCTACCAAATACATGAATCTGCGTACATACTTTGTCAATATATTTCGAATAACTACCATAAATTCTTTCGTATGAATCAATTTATGGTAGTTATTTTGTCTTATCAGCATTATTGCGGACATTCCTTTAATAATTAAATACGAATAACTACCATAGAATCTGACTGAAAAAATACTTAGTAGTAGTTAATATTTCTTATAAACTAATTTACGTACACATTATCTTTACAGAATGATCAAAAACTACCACATAAAATATGTTACAATATATATAGTGATAATATTTGCTATTTAGCTTGTGATAAAGGGCTTCATTTTGAGAAGTTCAGGAAAAGGAGCTTTTGGATATGGCTGAAGTTGGAAGGCATGATAAGGTAACAGTCCAGACTGTCAGAAAGCCGAAGCGGAAGAAGATCTGGCCGAAGGTACTGGCAGTGCTGCTCGTGCTTTTTATTGCAGGAGTTGCCGCGTCTGCAGCGATGGTGGGCATAACTGCCGCGAAGGTCGGGGAGATCAATCTCGAGACGCTTTATGACAATATCGAGCAGACTTCGTATGTCTATGATATGGACGGCGATAAGATAGATGAGCTTCACTATACGCAGAACAGGGAGCTTGTGTCGATTGACGATATGCCGGATGACCTTAAGAATGCGTTTGTCGCGATAGAGGACAAGACATTCTACAAGCATCACGGTTTCAATTTCAAGAGAATGGCCGGCGCAGTAGTTAATTCGGTGCTGCACAGGTCCAGAGTGAGCGGTACATCCACTATAACGCAGCAGCTCGCCCGTAACGCGTATCTTGCGGAGATAAAGAGCCAGAGGAGCATCAGGCGTAAGCTTTCTGAGATGTATATCGCGTGGAGGCTGGAACAGGAGCTCACAAAGGACCAGATCCTTGAGGCTTACCTCAACACGATATATCTGGGATATGGCAACTACGGCGTGAGCGCTGCGGCGAGGACGTATTTTTCCAAGGATGTGGATGAGCTGGACCTCGCTGAGTCAGCTGCTCTTGCTGCTCTTCCGCAGGCGCCTGACACATATGCCTTCATAACTACTGAGGATGGCGAAGGCCGTGAGCGCATCAAAAATATCAAATACTACACTCTCGATGATCTTGACGGTAATGACGATGAGACCGACGAGGAAGAAGAAAGCGAACAGGGTTTTGATGCTCAGTACACCGCCGCGGAGGAAGAGTCAGATGAGGCTCCGGTCGATGAGACAGTATACTACTCGAACGATACATCAAAATCCCGCCGCGACCTTGTGCTCTCACTGATGGCCGAGCAGGGGTACATATCAAAGAACGACGCGGAGGCAGCGACAGTCGACATCATCGACATCCTGGCACCGAGCTTTGAGAGAAGCGAATCGGCATACAAGTGGTTCACAGACTATGTCGCGGATACTGTCGAAAAGGACCTGATGGAAAAGTACGGCATGTCCGAGGAGGACGCGACACGTACTGTGTACACGGGAGGCCTCAAGATCAAGACCACTCTCGACAGGAAGATCCAGGACATCATATATAAGGAATTCCAGGACGACAGCAACTTCCCGACGGCCGAGAACGATGCGGAAGTGCAGGCAAGCATGGTGGTCACCGAGGTAGGGACAGGTGAGATCCGCGCGATGGTAGGCGGAAGGAATGCCAGCGGGTCGCAGCTTTTCAACAGGGCTACGAGCCCGAGACAGCCGGGGTCTTCGATAAAGCCGATGTCAGTCTACGGTGCTGCTCTCCAGAGGAGCCTGGAGTATGAGAAAAAGGGAATGACGTTCCCGTATGTGGATTACGGATACGATACGCAGGGCGATAAATACTGGGGCGACTATATCACCGCGAGCTCAGTCGTCATCGATGAAAAGATGACGATGGACGGAAAGGAATGGCCGCAGAACGCGACAAGGTCATACTCCGGAAAGAGGACATTCAGGACGGCTCTGCAGCAGTCAATAAACACATGCGCCGTGAAGATACTCATGCAGGTCGGACTCGACTATGCAATGGAAAAGCTCGAAGAATTTGATATTTCGACAGTAGTGACCGACGAGAGCAAAGAGGTCAACGACAATAACCCGGCGGCGCTTGCGCTGGGTGCAATGGCTTATGGAGTGACGCCGCTCGACATGGCCTGTGCGTATGCTGCATTCCCGAACGACGGGGTGAAGAATTCGCCGATATGCTATACAGAAGTCGAAGACAGCGAAGGAAAGACTCTTCTCACCGGAGAGTCTGAAGAAAAACAGGTGCTCGACAATGGTGTGGCCTGGATAATGACAGACCTGCTCAAGTCTGTAGTGTCTGACGGTATCGCGCGTAACGCGGCTATAAATGGAATAAAGGTCGGCGGCAAGACAGGAACGACCAATGACTGGTTCGATGTGTGGTTTGACGGATTCACTCCTGATTACGCGGCGGCGCTCTGGATAGGGACAGATAAGAACGTGAAGATGAACGGGACATCTGCTCAGGCGGCCGCGCTATGGGGCAAGATCATGGCCCAGATCCCAGGCATAACTGACGGGGTTTACAGCGAGAAGCCGGAAAGCGTTATAACGAAGAATGGCGAATATTACACCGAGGGGACAGAAAAAAACGCCGGCAAAGGTGTGAACGACGGCAAGGATAAAAAGAAAAATAAAGATAAAGACGATGACAATGAGGACGAGAATAATCAGCAGAATAACAATGAAAACAATAATAATGGAAACAACGGCGGACAGACTGTAGACCCGGATGACTCTGGCGGATCAGGCGGAGGAGACTCTGGCGGCGGTGATTCCGGTGGAGGAGATTCCGGCGGCGGTGATTCCGGTGGAGGATCCGGCGGAGGAGATTCCGGCGGCGGTGATTCCGGTGGAGGATCCGGTGGAGGAGACTCTGGCGGCGGTGATTCTGGCGGAGGATCCGGTGGAGGAGACTCTGGCGGAGGATCCAGCGGAGGAGACTCAGGCGGTCCAAGTGATTCCGGCGGCGGAAGTGAATCTGGCGGAAGTGATGATGTCTCAGGAGAAAGTGAGTAACTGCACGGCCCCGTGCTTAACGGGGATGTACAGAAGGTGAGCGTCTATATATGAACAATAAAAGAAGCTGTCAGGATGACAGCTTCTTTTTATACAGTCAGGACTATGATGTTGTTTATTTGTTCTTGAAGACAGGAGGGCGCTTTTCGACGAACGCAGCCATTCCTTCTGCCTTGTCCTTTGTGGCGAAGCAGACTGCTTCCTGCTCGATCTCAAGCTTTGACGCTGACTTGAGGTCCATCTCGGTTCCGTTGTTGATGGCAGTCTTTGCGATACCGACAGCGATAGGAGCCTTGGATGCGATCTTCTTTGCAAGTGCCTCAGCTTCGTCCATCAGTGCTTCAGGAGCAACGACCTTTTCTACAAGACCGATCCTGAGCGCTTCATCTGCCGGAATGATGTCAGCAGTGTAGATAAGGTACTTGGCCATGCCTTTTCCGACGAGTCTCGGAAGTCTCTGTGTCCCGCCGAATCCAGGGATGATGCCGAGGCCTACTTCAGGCTGGCCGAACTTGGCCTTTTCTGATGCGATCCTGATGTCGCAGGCCATTGCAAGCTCGCAGCCTCCGCCAAGAGCAAAGCCGTTTACAGCAGCGATGAAAGGCTTTTCCATCTGATCGATAGTGTTCATCACTTCATGACCGAGCTGCATCATCTCACGGCCCTTTACAGGTGTGAGCTTCTTCATCTGGACGATGTCTGCTCCGGCAACGAATGATCTGCCTTCACCAGTCAGGATGACGGCTCTTACAGCGTCCTTTGCCGCGATCTCAGCAAGGCACTTCTTCAGGTCCTTCAGGACGTCCATGTTCAGTGCGTTCAGAGCTTCCGGGCGGTTGATAGTGATGAATCCGATATTATCTTTGATCTCAAACTTTATTGTCTTGTACATTTCTCTCTCCTTTGAACAGATGAGTTCTATCTGATAAGTCAACTATATCACATTCCAGTGCTTTTTCAATAAAAAACAGCCTTTTTAGGGCTGTTTTTGAATAAAAGTTGCATTATTCTGCGCAAACTGGGTTTTGATCCTATTCGAACCTGATGGTGAATCTGAGCTCATAGTTACGTCTCATCGGATAGCATACATCAGGTGACGGGGCCGGGCCGCAGATGCCGGTGCCGAGACCCTGCTGGAATGCTGAGATCGTGACATATGTGCCGGTCTCTTTTTCGTCCTCCCGGTGAGTCATTCCCACCAGCTCGCGGTCGCTGTAAGGCTTGATACCAAGATCAAAATCCATACCGTCTCCAGTGAACATGATCTTGTGCTTTCCGTCAGATACAGACGCCCATTTCGTGTCGCACCGGTTACCGCTCTCCTGCGGCCTGATGTTCGGCTCGGTCATATCGTTTACGTCGCAAGTGACATGCCCGATCTGGGTGTGGTCCTTCATGTCGCCGTAGCTCTCGCCGTTTCTGCCATAGTATTCCACATGATCAAAAATCCGTGCGATCCTGAATGCCTTGCCGAATCTCGGGAGAAAGCCTCTGCCGCGCAGGCAGCGCAGCTTGCTCGTTATCAGGATCTCATCGTCAGCTTTCTCATATGTATCAGTGCAGATGAAAGAGGCTCCTTTACAGAGTATCCTTGTCCTTACGATTATCTTGTGGTCAGATTCCTCGACAGAGAAGACCTTTTCCTTTTCAGCGATAAACGGAAGCATTGTATTCTTTGCGCCTGCAAAGCGGTAATCATTGTCTGCAGGAGCCCTGAAGAGAATAGTATACGGATCTGAAGGCGTGATCTTGATGATGTCATTGTCAGTGCCTGTCATGTCAGTATCGTCAGTGTCAGCAGCACCGTCTTCATTTAAGGTGTCTGAAGGTTCAGCCAGCATGATGATCTCAGGCTGCCCGTTCTGCATCCTGATAAATGGAGAGTCATCATCAAGAGTGCTGTAATGCAGACGCTCTTTGTGAGCATGCTCGTGTTCTGATCTGCTTATTATCAGCTGCTCGCATGATGCTTCAGTTCTGCTCGCTTTGCTCATAACAGTTATGGTGAGCATGCAGTTGATGCCGGACTCTTCGCATCTGATAACATGAGAGCTCGTTTCTATCTCTATTATTTCCCTGGAAAGAGGCCTTACGTCAGGAACTATCTCAGAGCTGCTTCCGTCGCTCCATTCAAGCTTAAGCAGATACTCCACACCGTCAGTGAATGACATAGTGTTGAATATCTCATACTTGTCGCCGGATAGATGTGTGATCCTTATAGGCCTGTAAACGAATCTGGCGACCTTCGCACCGGTGGAAGGAGTTCTGTCAGGGTAGAACAGGCCGTCAACACAGAAATTCCTGTCATGCTCCCATTCACCGTGGTCTCCGCCATAAGTGTACTTCTGCTCATGGTAGACGGCATGGTCGTTCATTTCCCAGATACAGCCGCCCAGTAAGTTGTCGTATGTGTAGATCTCACGCCAGTAATCTTCCATGCCGCCCGGGCCGACTCCCATTGCATGGGCATATTCGCATAGGAAATACGGCCTGTCGCTAAGCTGTCTTACTCGGCACTTTCCTTCGCCTATATCGTGAAGGCGTGATGCCGGCGGATACATCTCGCTGCCGATATCGTAGGCTTTGCGCCTGCTGTGGATCGCGCTCTCGTACTGAACAGGGAGAGTGGATACATCTTTCAGGTACATATATTCCAGGTCTGTATTGAAGTAACCGCCTGATTCGTTGCCAAGGCTCCACATGATGATCGAGGCATGCGTCTTGTCGCGCTGGTACAGGGATTTTACGCGGTCTACAAAATGGCCGGCCCATTTCGGGTCATTGCATATCCTGTTATAGCTCGGCGGTATCATATGGAAAAATGTTCCGTGTGTCTCAAGGTCTGCCTCGTCGACTACGTAGATCCCCAGCTCATCGCAGAAATCAAGGAGCAGTGGATCTGGAGGGTAGTGAGATGTGCGGATAGTGTCTATATTGTATTCTTTACAGAGCTTTACATCGCGCTCTATCTCTTCCGGCGTCATGGTATATCCGTTTAGCGCGCTGGTGTCATGGTGGTTCACTCCGCGGAGCTTGATCTTTCTTCCGTTGAGAAGGAAGACTTTACCGTCGACTTTTACATCTTTGAACCCGACTTTGAGCCTGACGCAGCTTCCCGAAGTCTCGATGTACAGATCATAAAGGTAAGGGGTCTCGGCTGTCCATTCTTTTGCATCGGTAACATGAAAATCAGCAGCGGCTGTCTTGTCGCCGCTCTGGACTGTTTTTGTCATCTCGGTCCCATGGCCGCTCAGCGTGAAGCGTACTTCACAGTCGCCGTAGAGAGTAGCTTTTACTGCAGCGCTGTATACCGATGAATCACCGGCTGAAGAGTCAGAGTGACTTGAAAGAGATGCCGTAAAATCAACATCAAAAACATCGGTCTCGTCGCAGATCCGTAGAAGCACGTCGCGGAAGATACCGTTATTCCTGAACATATCCTGGCATTCAAGGTAAGTGCCGCTGCACCAGCGGTGAACTACGACGACGAGCTCATTGTCGCCGTCAAGGATCTGATCGGTGATATCGAACTCGGCGGTGTTATGCGAGCCCTCGGAATAGCCGCAGAAGCTGCCGTTAAGATATACGTCAGCACAGCTTGCGACGCCGAGGAACGAGATCACGTAGCGCTTTGTTGTATCGCTCACGCTGAAATGCGTGCGGTATACGCCGACGAAGTTGTACTCCTCGCCGGGGTCTTTCCATCTCGGGCCGAATCCATAGTCTGCGCCGAACCAGGTGAAGACTGTACCGGCTTTTTCTTCCTCAGGGACAACAGGAGGACGGTACGGGAACTGGTATCTCGCGTTCACATAGAAAGGCCTGTCGTATCCGCGGAACTGCCAGCATGAAGGCACGTCGATCCGGTCAAAATCCAGTTTATCTGTATCGATCTCGTCTGGAAGCTCTGAAGGGACAGGGTAAAATCTGAAATCCCACTCTCCGTTCAGGCAAAGCACCTTCGGCGAATTGTACCGCATAGACATGGTATCCTGCTTATCTGCGGAACTGCGGTCAGGATAGGGGATGAAGTATGACCTCTGATCAAGGCGGTTAACGGAGATCGTCCTGAAGTCATGATAGTTCTCTTTATTGATTCTGTATTTCATTTCAGTACACTTTTCTGTAAGTCATTGTAAATGATTTGATTACATTATATGTTCAATTATAAAAGCCGGCAACATATTCTTGCACTGAAGAACATATTGCCGGCTGGTATCTATCTGTAAAGCTGGCTTTTGATCCTGGCGATCCCTGAACGTACCGGCGGGAGCATAAGTATTATCAATGTGAGCACGCCTTCCGCGCCGATATAGGTGCCGTTATATATGACGGAATAGAGCAGGGGGCTCAAGCCTGTACCTTCTGCATATGAGCCGAAGAAGACAACGCCTGAGAGAGTGGAGCAGACGAATCTTCCGAAAATACCGACAATATATACGCCAGGAAGACCTGCCTTTGTATTCCTGAGCGGTCCTCCCATCCCGAGCGCGGCAAAGGCGATAGGATAGTCAAGAAGAAGCTGCAGCGGATGTATGACGTATGGATTCACTATCAGGTTAAGCATCCCCAGGGCGGTGCCGGCCATGACCCCGCTCCTCGTGCCTATGAGGTATGAACAGATCGCGATAGGGAGCATGGAGAACGGCGTAACTGTTCCTCCTTGCGGCATGCTGAAAAGCTTTATATTGCTCAGCACGAACGATGCCGCTATGAACATCGAGGAAAGAGCGAGCGCCATGGTGTCAGTATGTGAGCCCGGAGTGCTGCTGCCTTTCTTATCATCCGACCTTCCTAGGATCAGTATGATAAGAAGTATCGCAGCTATAATGGCTGCAGAAACACATTTACCAGTGAAACTGCTAAAAAACTCCTGTAGATCGCCCATAAAAAAACCTCCTTATAACAGGAGGGGAACCGGCGCCCCGCGCCGTGATTTCAGCTGCTTCCCTACGCCGGTACTGTCCGGGTCAGGTGATAAGGGTATTACACGCACAGGCGTGATCCTCTCAGCAAAAGCTCCCCTAGCAATTATTTAACTATATACATTTTAGACTAATTTATAAACTATGTCAATTTTATGTATCGTTAACGAAATGGAATGACATCTAAAACTTAATAATATCATCGGACTGAATGACAAGCAGCCTGCCGGAAGTAAAACTTATTACTGCCGGATCTTCTGTGATTTCATTACTCACGGTAAGGCTTGTCGTACCGTCAATGTCGCAGTTATCTAACGGGTACTTTACATTCTTTATTGTGAGTCCTTTGACTGGGCTGCCGAATGGAATAAGGCCGAGATAGTCGTAGCCGGCCCCGACGATCATGTGCTTTCCCGGCTCCAGCATGCGAACGAAGTTATCGCCGTCGATTATGAATATATCAGCTTTTCCCAGGTACTTTGCGAGAAGGCCGAGATTAGCCATTGTGTGGTCCAGTCTTCCGCCAAGGCCGCCTATTATAGTTATCACGCGCGCTCCGCGCTCATATGCGAGGTCGACAGCAGCTTCTGTATCAGTAGCATCCTTTTCATGAGGAAGAACTATAAGCTCGGCCTCGTCGCTTTTATCATTATCACTAATTGATACGTTTTCAGCAGGAGTTGCATCCTCATTTGATTCTTCAATATTATTAAAGTCATCAGATACTGCGAAATGCTCTGCAGAATCAAAATCGCCCAATAGGATCGTCGGCTTTACTCCAAGCTCTATAGCGCGGTCAAGCCCGCCGTCGCAGCAGATGATCATGTCGTAGTCCGCGTCAAGTATGCTGCGGCGGATCCTTATCGCATCATTTATAATAGTTGTTATTATCAAAGCAGTTTTCATATTTGAACACCTTTTTATCACAATGTATCCAGGATTGCCTGCATATCATCCGGCATGGGACACTCTACAGTCATTTCCTTATCAGTCGCAGGGTGGTGGAATGTCAGCTTATATGCGTGCAGGGCCTGGCGCGGGATAAGGTCGGTCGCACCTCCGTACAGACGGTCGCCGAGAACAGGGTGGCCGATATGTGACATATGGACTCTTATCTGATGTGTTCGGCCTGTTTCGAGCCGCAGTTCGACAAGTGTAAGACCGTCATAAGTATGTGTATCGAGGATGCCGGAAGGCGCACGGTCGGCAGGGTCGTGCGGCTCGCCGGGACCGTCATACGAGTCCGGCGCATTAAGCGTGGAGGCTTTGATCAAGCCGGGGTAGCGGGCAAGCACGCGGACATGTGTGACTGACGGACGTCCCTGGCCTTCAGGCATGACGGAGCGGCCGACTTTCTCAGGGTCCGGCATACCGATCGGAGCATCGATCGTGAGCTCATCTTCCGGGATCAGGCCTAGAACGATCGCCTGGTAATACTTCTGGATGCGGTCGGTCTTCATGTCGCGGACCATCGCATCCTGCGAGTGTGAGTTCTTGCCGACGACGAGGATCCCGGTCGTGTCCATGTCGAGGCGGTTCACGAAGCGGATCT
>CAZBFD010000037.1:0-12092 GCA_964491055.1 uncultured Eubacterium sp. | reverse complement strand
AAGGGCTTTGCCCGTTAATAAACAACCCCGCGTTTGACGCGGGGATGTGTTTTTTGTATAATAATGTTTAAGAATAATTAATATCTGGCCGCATGTTGCGGCCTGGATAGAAAGGGGAGATTTTGATGTTGAAGAAGATGATGGCAGTTGCATTGTCGATGGCCCTGGTGCTCGGCATGCTGCCGATGAGTGCTTTTGCTGCGGAGAAGGCTGAGAAGGCTGAAGCGGACAAGCGCATTAAAAAGTTTGCAGAGATGATAATCGCGCAGAATGAGGAAAAGAAAGACCCGTTCGACTTTGTGACGGAAGAGTCCAAGATGGTCCTTCAGGATCAGCTTCCGGAAAAGTTCGACCTGTCAGCGAAGTTCATAAAGGACGGCGACGAGACTCCTTATGTCACGCCGATCAAGTTCCAGAACCCGTTCGGGACATGCTGGGGATTTGCCGCGATAGCTGCGGCCGAGTCGAGCTTACTCGGTTCCGGACTTGCAGAAGAGGACGGATATGACGCGAGTACGTTAAACCTTTCTGAGAAGCACCTCGTATATTTCATAAATCAGGCGCTTGACAGGCCGGGACACCCGCAGGACGGGGAAGGAACTCACGCGCTGGATACATGGACAGTTTCTGACAAGCTGAACACCGGCGGGCAGATGATGTACGCGATGAGCCTTTTCGCGTCAGGAATAGGCCCTGATCTGGAAGACAGGACAGACCCGAATGACGGAGGTAAATCCATGAAGGATCTGCTTGAGTACAGAGGCCGTGAAGGAAACGTCCAGAAGCGCAAGATCAACGGCGTGCTTCAGAACTTCTGCTACGACGATGAAGATGACTGGTCGATCCCTGAACAGTACAGATTATATCAGTCATATGTACTAAAGGAATCTGTGCTGCTGCCGACTCCGACAGGCGGTAAGGAAAAGTATGAATACAATCCGGATGCTACAGATGCGATCAAAAACGAGCTGCTCAAGAAGAGAGGGGTCGCGGTCGCATTCCATGCGGATTCATTTATGCCTGGGCAGGAAGCTGGAGACGGCCAGTTTATCAGCAGGAACTGGGCACACTATACATATAATGATGCTAATGCCAACCACGGAGTCTGCATCGTAGGCTGGGACGACACATATCCGAAAGAGAACTTCGTCGAGGGACATCAGCCTCCATATGACGGAGCATGGCTCGTCAAGAACAGCTGGGGATCCGGCGAGGAAGAATTCCCGAACAAAGGCAACGGCGACTGGGGTATCCCGAACGAGAAGGGTGAAGGAACAGGCTACTTCTGGCTTTCATACTATGACCAGTCTCTGAGCATGCTCGAGTCGTATGAATTTGATAAGAGCAATGTAGGGAAAAAGTACTATCTCAATCAGCATGACTTTCTCGGGACAAGCTCATACGAGACTGTGGAGAGGGACGACCCTGTAAAGATGGCCAATGTCTTCAAGGCTGAAGTGTGCCAGAATGTCGAGCAGGTGACCTGCGAGACAACTCGTCCTGGAACGATCGTGGAGACTGAGATATACCTGCTGAATGACAATTATGAGGATCCTGAGGACGGCAAGCTTGTGGCTTCATTCAGCCAGTCGTTCGACATGGGAGGATTCCATAAGATGACCCTTGCTACGCCTGTTACTGTACAGAAGAACCAGTATTTCAGTGTGATTCAGAAGCATACCAACCCGGCCGGCGAGAATGTAATAGTCATGCCTAAGGGACTGGGCAAAGCGTACAGCGACTTCCTTGATATAGGCAAATGGGGAGAAGGTGTCATCAATGCCAAAGAGAGCTATGTCCATGAAGAGGGAGAGTGGGATGATTATAAAGACATCATCGATTATGTCAATTCAGGAGATTCCAAAGACTTCTTCGCATTCGACAATTTCCCGATCAAGGCATATGCAACAGAGAAGGATAATCTCCGCATGAAGGTGATCAGCAGCGTCAAGCTTCCGACAAGGGGCGAAGAGACCAGCGATATGATAAGAGTGTCATTCAAGGGCGATATGGAGCTTCTTCCGGATGATATCAAAGTGAAGACTGAGCTTGCTGAAGGCGGAGATCAGCTCGTATCGGTCACGGCTGATCCGAAAGATGATACACGCCTTACCATCAAAGCCCTGAAGGCAGGCGATACATACCTGTACATTTCAGCTGATGATATCGGTACGAGTGTAGTAAAGATAACCACTATTGAGCCTACACTGATAAAGGCGCTCACATTTGACAGTGAGGTAGAGTATACTGGAAAACCGATAAAACCTGACGTCATCGTGGCAGACAATCTGGGTTCTCTTGCAAATATCGACCAGTTTACAGTGTCATATAAAAATAACGTGAAATGCGGCAAAGGCACAATAATTGTTAAGCCGGCTGCAGGAAGTATGTATACCGGCTCATGCAAGACCACATTCAAGATATTGCCGAAGAGATCAGTGATCTCCAAGATCACAGCCGGGAAGTCAAAACTCACTGTAACTGTGAAGAATCAGAAAAAATCAGGCGTCACAAAGTACCAGGTATCATACCGTGTTGCAGGTACAAATAAAGTGACAAGCAAGACATTCAAGTCCAAGACGAACAAGTTTACTCTGAAAGGACTCAAGAAGGGAACTAAGTATGAGGTCGCGGTAAGGGCATACGCAAAGAACGCAGGCTACGGAATTTACAGCAAGATCAAGACCAGCCCGGCAGTAAAGTAAAATGCAAAATCCTGCGCGGCGGAAAAATCTTCTTGCACGCGCCTGCCAAAGCGTGTATAATATGTTCGTTACAGGCTAAAGGCGACCTGCCATAGACCAATTTCATAGCAGGCAGGAGGTGAAACAAGGTATGGCACAGGTAATCGTCAGAGAAAACGAAGGACTGGAAAATGCTCTGAAGAGATTCAAGAGAGCGTGCGCCAGAGACGGCGTCATGGCTGAAGTAAGAAAAAGAGAGCATTACGAAAAGCCAAGCGTAAAGAGAAAGAAGAAATCTGGAGCTGCCAGGAAAAAGGCAAGAAAATACTGATTTCACATCACACGGCCGGGGACTTGTCCCCGGCCTTTTGTATGTGGAATTATCAGGCTCTTCCGAAAATGCTCCGAAAAGGGACTGTCCCTTTTTCGGAGCCTTGCGATTATGGCGGGTTAGGGATAAAATATAAGCAGTAATCATATAAAGGAGAAATGCATTTTTGTCTGAGAATATAAACACTAATAATCAGAAAATAAAGGAGATATCTATCAGGGATGATATCGACAGGGAAGACCTGTTCGGCAATCTTGATTTTAACCTGCGCCTTATCGAGGAAGCTAGCGGCTCTGAGATCATTCAAAGGGGCAGCGGGCTTTTGATAAAGGGCGGGGACAGTGTGCTTGCAGCCGGGATCGTGGATGAGCTTGCGAGCATGCTCGCAAAGGGTGAGACCCTTGATGAGCAGAAGGTAAGGTACGCGATAAGCCTCAAGGCTGAAGGGAAGTCGTACTCTGACAGCAACGTCACTGGTGACATCATCTGCTTCACGACACGCGGTAAGCCTGTCCGCCCGAAGACGATCGGACAGAAGAACTATGTGAAAAGCATAAAGAAGCGTGACGTCGTGTTCGCGATAGGGCCTGCCGGTACAGGTAAGACCTATATCGCGGTCGCGATGGCTGTCAACGCGCTGAGGAATAAAGAAGTGGAGCGGATCATCCTGGCAAGGCCAGCTGTCGAGGCCGGCGAGAATCTTGGATTCCTTCCTGGAGACCTTCAGGAGAAAGTGGATCCGTATCTCCGTCCGCTTTATGACAGCCTCTATGATATCCTCGGCCGTGACAAGGCGCTGGCGCTGAAAGAGAAAGAAGTGATCGAAGTCGTGCCGCTCGCGTACATGCGCGGCCGCACGCTTGACAGCTCATTCATCATCCTTGATGAAGCGCAGAACTCGACACGTGAGCAGATGAAGATGTTCCTGACAAGGATGGGCTTCGGAAGCAAGATCGTGGTGACCGGTGACGTGACACAGGTCGACCTTCCGCGCGGAAGCAGGAGCGGACTTGTCGAGGCACAGAAGATACTTAAGGGCGTGCCGGGCATCGATTTCTGCTATCTGACAGACGTCGACGTCGTCCGTAACGAGATGGTAAAGCGCATCATAAACGCTTACGATCTGTTCGAGCGGAGGCACGGCGTACCACGTAATGACGCGAAAGGCCGGAAGGCCGATGAGCAGAACCACAGCGTCGAGTACTGGACAGACATCGATGAACAGAACCGGGAGGATCACAAATAATGCACATATTTTTTGCGCAGAGCGCTGAAGGAGAAGACCAGGAGAAGGTATACGGGGAAACGATGAAGAAGGCGCTTTCGGTCATACTCGCCAAAGAGAGAATCGATGAGGAAGGCGCCGAGGCCAGCGTTTCCTTTGTTACACCTGAGGAGATACAGACGCTGAACCGGGACTACCGCAATGTGGACCGCGTGACAGATGTGCTTTCATTCCCGCAGTTCGATTCGGTGGACGACCTGATCGACATGCAGGAGGAGACAGGTGTCGCAGAGCTCGGCGACGTAGTTATCTGTATGGACCGCGCGAAGGAGCAGGCAGAGGAGTTCGGCCACCCGCTCGAGCGCGAGGTGATCTATCTGTTCGTGCACAGCATCCTGCACCTGCTTGGCTACGACCATATGGAAGAAGAAGAGAAGGCAGAGATGCGGGCCCGCGAGGATGAAGTGATGGGCGAGCTCGGCATCACACGATAGAAGGAGAAACAGTTTGAAGTCAGGATTCATAGGAATTATAGGCAGGCCTAACGTCGGCAAGTCGACTCTTCTCAACGCAATGGTGGGGGAGAAGGTCGCGATAACGACTGACAAGCCGCAGACGACGAGGAACAGCATACGCGGCATCTATACGAGGATGCCGAAGGGCAAGGATGAGGGCTGCCAGATGGTGTTTATCGACACGCCGGGTGTCCACAAAGGAAGAAACAAGCTCGGTGTCGCGATGACCGAAATGGCGGCGAATACTCTTAATGAGGTGGACGCGGTCATATTTATCGTGGACAGCTTTTCTGAAAAAGGCGGCGACAAGTACGTCTTTGATATGGTGAAGGCATGCGATGCGCCGAAGATCCTTGTCATAAACAAGATCGACATCATGGACCCTGAGGAGTACCTTAAGATCTACAAGTTCTACGAAGACGCAGGAGTTTTTGATGAGATATACGGGACGTCGGCGCTTACAGGGAAGAACGTGCCGGAGCTGATGACACGCCTGGAGAGCATGCTCGACGAAGGACCGATGTACTTCCCTGAGGACATGATCACCGACTACCCGGAGAGATTCCTCGTGACAGAGATCGTGCGCGAAAAGACTTTGATGTACCTCGACGAGGAGGTGCCGCACGGCATCGCGGTCGAGATCGAGTCGTACGAAGAGACGCCGAAGATCACGAGGATCGGATGCGTGATATTCTGTGAAAAGAAGTCACACAAGGGCATTATCATCGGGAAGCAGGGAAAGAAGCTGAAGGGCATCGGCAAAGCAGCCCGCGAAGAGCTCGAGGCTTTGCTCGGAACCAAGATCTACCTTGAGCTCTGGGTGAAGGTCCGCGAGAACTGGCGCGACAGCGACCGGGCATTACTGGAATTCGGGTACAAAGAAAAGGAACAGTAGATGAATCTGGAAACGGAGGGGATCATATTCCGCCAGACCAAGATGGTGCAGGGCCGGAGGATGATCCTCCTTTTCACAAGGAAATACGGGAAGATCAGTGTTGGGAGCAATGTCGGCGACAAGGGGAGATCCAGGACGGCGCTTGCGCTCAGGCCTTTTACGTATGGGAATTACCAGATCTACGAGGGCAGGAACTACTATGAGCTGGACCGTGCCGACGCTGTGACAAGCTACTACGGGATCGGGGAGGACCTGGACAGGTATGCCGCGGCGGCGTACGCTCTTGAGCTCACGGAGAAGGTCGTGCCGGAGGACCTTCCCCAGCCCCAGGTTTTCGATCTTCTGATAAGTTTCCTCGAGGCGCTGGAGCAGCGGAAACGTAAATTCTACACGCTCCTGCTTGCGTATGAAGTCAAGCTGCTCGATGTGCTCGGGGTATTCCCGGAACTCGACACATGTGTCAGATGCGGCAAAACCTCGTTCGCCCCGGCTGCCATAAGCATATCTGACGGCGGCGTTATCTGCGAAGACTGCGCGGGGGGTGCAGGCCGCGGATCAGCACGCTCTGACAATGGAAACAGCAGTACTGATGCCGGTTTAGGTGACGGCCGTGTGAAGTCTGGTGAAAGTACGGTGAACTTTGCGCCAAATGGCGAGGAAGCATTGATTTTCCCTATTAGTACTGATATAATTAACGTGGTGAAATATTATGCGAGAAACCCGATGCAGAAGTTTGCCGGGGTCGCGCTTTCAGACGAAGTGGCGGACAGGCTGGGGCGCCTTTTAAAGGCGTATATCGGCTACCACTTCGATCTGAGTGATCTTAAAAGCGAAACGATGTTCAATGAGCAGCGGATGGATGAGACCCCGTCTGGCTCTGAATGAACTATCGGCGATCCATCTGCCTGAGGGATTGTTCAGAAGACTATAAACCAACGAAAAATAAACGGAGGTAACTGAAATGGAAGTAACACTGGAAAAGATCGAGCTTGTTAAGGACAGAACGGGCGTGACTTACAAGGAAGCTAAGGAAGCACTTGAGGCTGCTGACGGGAACGTCGTAGATGCTATCGTGAGCATCGAGGACAAGACCGACGGCGAGACTTCTTCACAGAAGATCAGCCAGACGGGCAATGAGATCATCGACAAGATCAAGGAAGTCATCGACCGCGGAAATGCCAACAAGATCGTTATCAGCAAGGACGGAGAGCAGCTCCTCAACCTGCCTCTTAACGCAGGAGTTATCGGCGCGATCGTAGCACCTTGGGGAATCATCCTCGGAATTGCAGCTTCATTCGGGTTCAACTGCAAGATCGAAGTCATAAGAGAAGACGGCTCAGTAGTCGACATTACAGATAAGGCAGGAAATCTCTACGAGCAGGCAAAGGAACAGGGAACAAAGTACTACGAGGAAGCAAAGACCAAGGGTACAGAGGTCTATGAGACAGCCAAAGAAAAGGTAGACGAGATCAAGGATAAGGCTCCTGGATTCGTGGACGAAGTCCAGAAGAAGGGCGAAGAAGCAGTAGGTATGGCTAAGGATGCTGCTGAAAAGTTCACAGGAAAGAAAGAAGCAGCTGAGGATGCTGTTTCCGACGCAGTAGACGAGGCAGCTGAAGCAGTAGAGGAAGCCAGGGACGAAGCAGTTGATGCAGTAGAAGAAGCCAAGGACGAAGCTGCAGAGACAGCTGAAGACGTAGCTGAGGAAGCAGCAGACAGCGCAGACGAAGACCTGTAAGGATTTTGATGACAGCCGGAGCTTCCGGTGGAAAGTTCCGGCTGTTTTCTGACAAGATTTTGATGAACTGGATTTTGATGAAGAGGTAAGTATCGATGAGTAATGAAGTCACGATGGAGAAAATTGTAGCACTCGCCAAGGGCCGCGGTTTCGTGTATCCGGGCTCGGAGATCTATGGCGGACTCGCGAACACATGGGACTACGGTCCGCTGGGAGTGGAGTTCAAGAATAATGTCAAGGCAGCATGGTGGAAGAAGTTCGTACAGGGGAACAAGCTGAACGTCGGACTGGACGCGGCGATCCTGATGAACCCGACCACATGGGTAGCTTCCGGACACGTAGGAGGCTTCTCGGATCCGCTGATCGACTGCAAGCAGTGCCACGCAAGACATCGTGCAGACAAGCTGATAGAAGAATATGTTGAGGCTAACGGCCTTGATCCTATCGTAGTAGACGGATGGCCTCATGAGAAGATGGAAAACTACATCAAAGAGCATGGGATCACATGCCCTGACTGCGGCGGCTCCGACTTCACACAGATAAGAGAATTCAACCTGATGTTCAAGACATATCAGGGAGTTACTCAGGACAGCGCATCTCAGATCTACATGAGGCCTGAAACAGCACAGGGTATCTTCGTTAACTTCAAGAACGTACAGAGAACGGCACGCCGCAAGCTTCCGTTCGGTATCGGCCAGATCGGAAAATCATTCCGTAACGAGATCACGCCGGGACAGTTCACATTCAGGACGAGAGAGTTCGAGCAGATGGAGCTCGAGTTCTTCTGCCAGCCGGGGACCGACCTTGACTGGTGGGCTTACTGGAAGAACTTCTGCATTGAATGGCTGAAGTCCCTCGGCATGACACCGGAGAAGCTCAGGATGAGAGACCATACGCCTGAAGAACTTGCATTCTACAGCAAAGGAACAACCGACATCGAGTACCTCTTCCCGTTCGGATGGGGCGAGCTCTGGGGAATAGCAGACAGAACAGATTACGACCTGTCTCAGCACGAGAAGTTCTCACACCAGGATCTGTCCTACACAGAGGGCGAAGGCGAAGACAAGAAGACTTACGTGCCATACGTAGTAGAACCGTCGCTTGGAGCTGACAGAGTTGCGCTTGCGTTCCTCATCGACGCATACGATGAAGAGACAGTGACAGACGCAAATGGCAAGGAAGACACACGTATCGTGATGCATTTCCATCCTGCACTTGCTCCATACAAGGCAGCAGTGCTTCCGCTTTCCAAGAAGCTCGCAGACCAGGCACAGCCGATCTACGAAGACCTGCTCGACGAGTTCTCAGTTGACTACGACGAGTCAGGCTCCATCGGAAAGCGCTACAGGAGACAGGACGAGATCGGAACACCGTTCTGCATCTGCGTCGACTTCGATACAGAGAAAGACGGCTGCGTGACAGTCCGTGACAGAGACACAATGGAGCAGGAGCGTATGCCGATCGCAGACGTGAAGGACTACATCGCCAGGCGCTGCAGATTCTAACAAAATCTATATTGACCATTTCGCGAGCACCTGGTTTACGCCGGTGCTCGCAGGCATGTTTGAAAGTTGTCAACGGGGACGGTTCCATTTGACAACTTTCAAAAAATCATAAGGAAATATTCAGCATTATATGGCTTGACTAATCGTGATAATTTTTTTATGATATATGATACTAGTCCGGAGGTGGGCGGTTTATACCCTTCTCCGGTTTGTACTACTAAGGAATTAATGGTTTTTGATGGATCATTAATTATAGACGAGATTTTGACCGGTGGGACGGCCTGAGATCTCGCGACGGGGACTTCCGGTTTATTCTCTCGCTGGGAGCGTCCGTAAAGCTGTTTGATCCGCAAGATTTGAGCAAAAGGGAGAAAGTCAGGATCAGGACTAATAAAGAACTAAAGAAAGAAGAAGAGAAGGAAAGGTTTTTTTAACAGGGATTTTATGGACAAGAAGTATGTTTATTCATTCAATGAGGGTTCCAAGGACATGAGAGCTCTACTCGGCGGTAAGGGAGCAAACCTCGCTGAGATGACAAAGATCGGTCTTCCGGTGCCATTCGGCTTCACAGTGACAACTGAGGCTTGTGCCAAGTACTATGAGGACGGCGGGAAGATCAACGACGACATCATCAAGGAGATCAAAGTCAAGCTTGCAGAGCTGGAAGAAGTAATGGGAAAGAAGTTCGGAGATCCGGACGATCCTCTTCTGGTATCAGTAAGATCTGGTGCTCCTATCTCAATGCCTGGCATGATGGACACCATCCTCAACTTAGGTCTTAATGACGATACAGTCGTAGCACTCGCAAAGCTCACTAATAATGAGAGATTCGCGTATGACAGCTACAGGCGCTTCATCCAGATGTTCGGCGACGTAGTTCTCGAGATACCTATGAAGAAGTTCGATGAGATCTTCGACGGCAAGAAGGCTGAAGTAGGAGCAAAGTTCGACGTTGACCTCAAGACCGAGGACCTGAAGGACATCATCGCAGGCTACAAGAAGCTCGTAAAGGCTGAGATCGGAAGAGACTTCCCGACAGATCCTGAAGAGCAGATGATGGAAGCTGTAAATGCTGTATTCAGATCATGGAACAACGACAGGGCTATTCTCTACAGAAAGATAAACGATATTCCTAATGACCTTGGAACTGCTGTAAACGTTCAGTCCATGGTATTCGGAAACAAGGGAAATACATCAGGAACAGGCGTAGCATTTACAAGAGACCCGGCAACGGGTGAGAAGAGGATCTATGGTGAGTTCCTCGTTAACGCACAGGGCGAAGACGTAGTAGCTGGTATCAGGACACCTGAGCCAATCTCACAGATGGCTGAGAGATTCCCTTCAGCATATAAGGACTTCGAGAAGATCTGCAATATACTCGAGCAGCATTACACAGACATGCAGGACATGGAGTTCACAGTTGAAGAGGGTAAACTCTATATGCTCCAGACAAGAGCTGCAAAGAGAACAGCTGAGGCTGCAGTAAAAGTCGCATGCGACATGGTAGATGAGAAGTTGATCGACAGAAAGACAGCAGTCCTGAGGATCGAGCCGGGTCATGTTGAGCACCTGCTCCACCCTGTATTCGATGCTGATGACGAAGCTAAGGCTGAAGTTATCGCAGAAGGACTTCCTGCATCACCAGGTGCTGCAGTAGGCCGCATCTGCCTGAGCGTTGCAAAGGCAGTCGAGCTCAAGGAAAATGGCGAGAAGGCTATCCTTGTAAGACCTGAGACATCACCGGAAGACCTCGCAGGAATGCTGGCGGCTCAGGGACTTCTCACAGCTCGTGGAGGAAGAACATCGCACGCCGCAGTAGTAGCCCGTGGAATGGGTAAGTGCTGCGTAGCAGGCGCCCGTGAGATCGTAGTTGACGAGAAGAACGGCGTCATGAAAGTCGGCGACAAGGAATACAAAGAGGGCACATTCATTTCACTCAACGGAACTACCGGTAAGGTATATCTCGGTGAGATCACACTTATCCCGCCTGATTTCTCAGGAAACTTCGGCCGCATCATGACATGGGCTGATGAGATCAGGAGGCTCAAGGTAAGAGTAAACGCTGATACACCTAACGATGTAAAGCAGGCTATTGAGTTCGGAGCTGAGGGCGTAGGCCTCTGCAGAACAGAGCACATGTTCTTCCAGGATATCAGGATTCCTGCATTCCGTGAGATGATCATTGCAACAGACGAGAAGGGCAGAAGAGCTGCTCTTGACAAGCTCCTCCCATATCAGAGAAGTGACTTCAAGGCCATGTACACAGCTCTTAAGGACCGTCCGATGACAGTAAGACTCCTCGACCCGCCACTGCATGAGTTCCTTCCTAAGACAGACGAAGACATCAAGCAGCTTTCTGAGACATCAGGAGTTCCAGAAGAGACGATCAGAAAGAGAGCAGAAGCTCTCCGCGAGTTCAACCCGATGCTCGGCGACAGAGGATGCCGTCTTGCTATCGAATATCCTGAGATCCCTCAGATGCAGACAGAAGCTATCATCTCTGCTGCTATCGAAGTAAGAGACGAGCAGGGATACGATATCGTTCCTGAGATCATGATACCTCTCGTAGGCGGACGCCGTGAGCTTGCTTACGTTAAAGACATCGTAGACAAAGCCGCTGAGAGCACGATGGCAAGAATGGGCAAGAGGATCGACTACATGGTAGGAACTATGATCGAGGTTCCACGTGCTGCGCTTACAGCTGATGGTATCGCTCACCATGCTGAGTTCTTCTCATTCGGAACGAACGACCTTACACAGATGACATATGGCTTCTCAAGAGACGACACAGCTGACATCATCGCCAAGTACGTTGATGAGGGCATCATGGACACAGACCCGTTCAAGACGATCGACTTCTACGGAGTAGGCCGCCTCATGAAGTACGCAGCAGAATACGGCCGCAAGACCAGACCGAACCTGAAGCTCGGTATCTGCGGCGAGCACGGCGGAGATCCTAAGAGCATCGAGCTCTGCAACAAGATCGGCCTGAACTACGTATCCTGCTCACCATACCGCGTGCCGGTTGCAAGACTTGCAGCAGCACAGGCAGTCATCAAGCAGGAAGCAGAAGAAGAGTAATTTCATAGCGCGCGCTAGCTACATGACTTACAGCCGCGCCTATACTGATTACAAACTGCACATTCGCCGCCCAGGTTTGCCTGGGTGGCTTTTTTGTGGTGGATATACGGCAAAACAT
>CAZBFD010000036.1:0-12107 GCA_964491055.1 uncultured Eubacterium sp. | reverse complement strand
GCGTTCCTTTCTGACCTTGCTGACAAAGTCATCGAGGTCTCCGGTGATGCATATCCTGAGATCGTAAGGAAACAGGTATACATCAAAAACTGCATCGCAGCTGAAGAAGAGAAGTTCGAGCAGACTCTTGACCAGGGCAATGCCATCATAAATGAGTATATCGACGAGATGAATGCAGCCGGAACGAAAGTGCTCGACGGTGATAAAGTCTTCAAGCTTTACGATACATACGGATTCCCGGTTGAGCTCACAGAGGAGATCCTTGCAGAGAACGGCTTCACAGCAGACATCGAAGGCTTTGATGCTGACATGAAAGCCCAGAAAGAGAAAGCCCGTGCAGGAAAGAGAGACACATCGGAAGAAGCGTGGAAGGAGAGCGAGATACCTGAAGGAGTCGGGCAGACAGTATTCACCGGCTACGATGAGCTCGACACAAAGGCAACCGTGCTCGCTATCACAAAAGACGGACAGGTGATCGATGAGGCTGAGACCGGAGACACAGTTACGATATTCACAGACAAGTCACCGTTCTACGTGGAGAGCGGCGGACAGGTGTCGGATAACGGAAGCATCCTCGCTGAAGGAATGGAAGCAAGCGTAAACAAGCTCTCAAAGAACAAGGGCGTCATCCTTCACAACGTAACGATAGAGAAGGGCAGTCTCGCTACCGGCGACAACGTCCAGATGAGCGTCAACCCTTACAAGAGGAACTCAACTGCAAGGAACCACACCGCGACGCACCTGCTCCAGAAGGCCCTCAGAGAAGTGCTCGGTGAGCACGTAGAGCAGGCAGGATCCAAGAATGACGAGAAGATGCTCAGGTTCGACTTCACTCACTTTGAGGCGATGACGGCCGAGCAGCTCGAGCAGGTAGAGAACATCGTGAACCAGAAGATCACTGAGTTCATGCCTGTCAATACAGTCGTAATGAGCAGGGATGAAGCAGAAAAGACCGGCGCTATGATGCTCTTTGGCGAGAAATACGGCGACAAGGTTCGTGTAGTAAATGCCGGTGACTGGAGCAAGGAATTCTGCGCCGGAACACATGTTAAGAACACAGGCGAGATCGGCTGCTTCAGGATCACATCCGAGAGCGGTGTTGCCGCAGGCGTAAGAAGAATAGAAGCTGTTACCGGAATGGGAGTGTTCCTGAGAGACAGGAAGGCTGAAGAAATCCTCAACCAGGCGTCAGCAGTATTCAAAGCGACTCCTGAAACAGTCGTCGCAAAAGCCGGCCAGACAGTAGATGAGCTCAAGAGAGTCAAGAGCGAGCTCGGCAAGTTCAAGAAGAACGAGATCGGCCAGGATTCAGCAGCTCTCATAAGCAGCGCACAGGATTTTGATGGCGTGAAGCTTATAACTAAGAGGTTCGAGGGTGCAGGACCTGACGACCTGAGAACACTCTCAGACAAGATCAAAGCCGACGGTGCTGACGCCGTAATGGTATTCGCGTCTGTCACAGACTCCAAGGTCATGATGATCGTATCAGTAACTGACGGAGCGGTAAACAAGGGATATCATGCAGGAAAGATGATCAAGAAGCTCGCCGGATTCATTGGCGGAGGCGGCGGCGGAAAAGCTGATATGGCGCAGGCCGGAGGAAGAGATCCTGAAGGCATCGAAGAAGCATTCAGCGCCGCAGCTGACCTTATGAAAGCTTAATCTTTTCCTTGAAGAGATACTCGGCTGATAGTATAATAGACAAAGGAGGTCTTTACGATATGGAGGACAGGAACACAATAATGTTCAATGCTGCCAAGACGCAGCAGAAGTCGACGCGGGAAGTGCTTGAGGCTGTCTACGCCGCACTGGAGGAACGCGGATACAACGGAATAGACCAGATGGTAGGCTACATCCTTTCCGGGGATCCTTCCTACATCACCAGCCATAACAACGCAAGACTGATGATAAGCAGGATAGACAGGGACGACCTGCTCGAAGAGATACTGAAGGAGTATCTTCAGAAATAACAGACCATGGGCAAACCCTGAACGGGCTTGCCTTTTTGGTATCAAGGAGATGTATGAGAAAAATAGGACTTGATGTAGGGGACAGGACAGTAGGGGTCGCAGTCAGCGATCCGTTAGGGATAACAGCTCAGGGGATAACGACGATCGAACGTGTCGGGATCCGCAAGGATACGACGAAAGTGCTCGAAATGATCGACGAGCACGGATGTGACACGGTCGTGATAGGACTTCCGCTGAGCATGAACGGCAGCGAAAGCGAGCAGACGAAAAAAGTACGGGAATTCGGCACCATGCTCACTAACAAACTGGTGAGCACGGGACATAATGATGTCAAAGTTGTCTGGCAGGATGAAAGACTGACTACAGTGCAGGCTGAGAAGGTGCTCATTGAAGGGGACGTCAGACGGAAGGACCGGAAGAAAGTCATCGACAAGCAGGCTGCTGTTCTTATTTTGCAGACGTATTTAGACTCACATTCATGATGATCCACAGATAATTCACTCTCGGCCACGGCTCTCGCCTAGTGCCGTCTTAACGCAGCGGTACTGAGCTCTGTCTACGCAATGAATTGCTTGCCAATCGCTAAGTACCGGCTAACGGCAATGACCTCGAGCTGAATTATCTGAAGATACATCAATAAATCACGTTACATAGAAAGGAAGTAAGAATGAATAGTAAGAAAATCGGTATAATACTGGGCAGTGCCAGCGACCTTCCGGTTGTTAAAAAAGCCATCGCAGTACTTGACGATATAGGCGTGCCGTATGAGGTGCATGTGTATTCTGCGCACAGGACTCCAGAAGAAGCGAGGGACTTTGCTGTCAACGCGAGGGATAACGGATTCGGCGTCATCATATGTGCGGCCGGTATGGCTGCTCATCTTGCAGGTGCGATCGCGGCGAACACGACGCTCCCGGTAATAGGAATACCTATCAAATCCTCGTTTGAAGGGATGGATGCGCTCCTCGCAACTGTCCAGATGCCTTCCGGCATACCTGTTGCGACTGTTGCTGTGGATGGTGCAAAAAACGCGGCTTTACTGGCCTGTGAGATACTTTCCGTATCAACACCTGAATTAGCAGATAAACTCGCTGATATGCGAAAAGAGGGCGCTCTGGCGGTACTCGAGAAGAACAAGGAGATAGAAGAAGAATACAATAAATAGTGTGTAAACGGGGACTGTCCCCGGAAACACATTTTCACAAAAAGGAGATAATCTCAGATGGATAACAGCTACAGCAGCAGCTATAAAGACGCGGGCGTGGATATCATTAAAGGGTATGAAGCGGTCGAGCTAATAAAGAAACACGTAAAGAAAACGCTCGTTTTCGGTGATACCGGAGACATTGGCGGATTCGGCGGGCTGTTCGGCCTTGATAAAGAGAACGTGGAGGATCCGGTACTTGTAAGCGGAACTGACGGTGTCGGCACCAAGCTTAAGATAGCTTTCCTTATGGATAAGCATGACACTGTCGGTATCGACTGCGTCGCTATGTGTGTGAATGACATTATCTGCACCGGCGCCAGGCCTTTGTTCTTCCTGGATTATATCGCATGCGGAAAGAACAAGCCGGAGAGGATAGCCGACATCGTTAAAGGTGTCGCCGACGGCTGTGTGCAGTCATATGCGGCTTTGATCGGTGGTGAGACTGCCGAGATGCCGGGATTCTATCCGGAAGACGAGTACGACCTTGCAGGTTTTGCTGTAGGAGTAGTGTCACGGAGGCAGATCCTCGACAAGAACAAAGTCGAGCCGGGCGACATCGTTATCGCACTCCCTTCATCGGGACTCCACTCGAACGGATACTCGCTCGTAAGGAAAGTGCTCGACGTTGAGAACATCGACCTCGACGACAGGCCTGCGATTCTCGGAGGGCCGTCTATCGGAGAAGCACTGCTCACGCCTACGAAGATCTACGTACAGCCGGTGCTCAAGCTTTTACAAAGAGTAAACGTGAAGTCGATCGCTAACATCACAGGCGGCGGATTCTATGAGAACATACCGAGAAGCCTGCCGGACGGGATCGGCGTCAAGCTCATGCGCAACAGCGTAAGAGTCCATCCGATTTTCTCAATGATACAGGAAAAAGGCGATATACCTGAGCGCGACATGTTCAATACTTTCAACATGGGAGTCGGAATGACCTGCATAGTATCGAGAGATCAGACTGACCGTGCGCTCAACCTGCTGCAGGCTATGGGAGAAGATGCATATATTCTGGGCGAGACCTGTGAGATAAAGCCGGGAGAAGATAGAATAGATATCTTATAAACTCAAGACAAGAGAGGTTATACAATGGATAAAGCAAGAATAGCCGTCCTGGTCTCAGGCGGCGGAACTAATCTGCAAGCCCTGATCGACGCTGAGAAGAGCGGCATAATAAAGAGCGGAGAGATCGTGCTCGTATGCTCGAGCAATGCGAATGCATATGCGCTGACAAGGGCTGAAAAGAATGGGATCGAAACGCATGTTATAGAGAGTGAGGAGGATCTGATCAGCCAGCTTGAGTCGCATGATATCGACCTCATTATTCTCGCAGGATTCCTGACGATCCTGAGTCCTGAGGTCATAAAGAGATATCCTGACCGGATCATAAATGTCCATCCGGCGCTGATTCCTTCGTTCTGCGGAAAAGGCTTCTATGGGCTTAAAGTGCATGAGAAAGCGCTGGAATACGGCGTGAAAGTCACAGGCGCTACGATCCACTTCGTAAATGAGATACCTGACGGCGGAAAGATCATCTACCAGAAGGCTATAGACATCCTTGACGACGACACACCAAAGACTTTACAGAAAAGGGTTATGGAAAACTGCGAGTGGATACTGCTTCCGAAAGCAGCTGAGAAAGTGTCAGCAGACATCGTAAAATCAAGGGAGAACTGATATGAAACAGGACATGCTCAACACATACCAGGTCAGCAATATTGAAGACCTGATCTCAGAAAACCCATATGTCGGACGCGGCATCATCTGTGGTATGACGCCTGACGGAAAAAAGGCCGTTTCAGCTTATTTCATTATGGGAAGGTCTGCAAACAGCAGGAACAGGGTTTTCGTTGAAGACGATCAAGACGTTATGATCAAGCCGTTCGATGAATCCAGAGTTGAAGATCCGTCACTCATTATTTATTATCCTCTTCGTATGATACCAGGCGGCATGATCGTTACCAACGGCGACCAGACTGATACTATAAGAGACTTCAAGGTGAAGGGCCTGACTTTCATAGATGCTCTCCGGACCAGGGAGTTCGAGCCTGACGCGCCAAATCTCACACCGAGGATAAGCGCTGAGATGAATTTTGATCTCCAGTCTTACAGTATGAGCATCCTCAAGGCCGGCGATCCGCATGGCAACACATGCTCGCGCTATTTCTTCGAGTACAGCATGCAGCCAAGCATGGGCCACTTCATCCACACATATGAGACAGACGGAGACCCTATCCCGACATTCATCGGCGAGCCTGAACGCGTCAACATACCATCCGACATCGATGCCTTCACCCTCGAGATCTGGGATTCACTCGATTATTTCAACAAAATCTCGTTATACGTGAGATACATAGACCTGGAGCTCGGTACATTCGAATCGAGGCTCCTGAACAAATACGGTGCCAAGTAGATCAATGGAGGTCAGTAAATGAAGGAATTTGAACTAAAGTATGGCTGCAACCCTAACCAGAAGCCTGCAAGGATCTTTATGGAGGATGGATCAGATCTTCCGATCGAGATACTTAACGGAAGGCCGGGATATATCAATTTCCTGGATGCTTTCAACAGCTGGCAGCTGGTGTCTGAGCTCACGAAGGCGCTCGGTATGCCCGCAGCTGCTTCTTTCAAGCATGTCAGCCCGACTTCTGCCGCGGTGTCAGTGCCGATGAGCGAAGCGCTGAAACATGCGGCTTTTGTTGATGACATTGAAGGACTGGACGACTCACCGATAGCAACGGCATATGCAAGAGCCCGCGGGACTGACAGGATGTCTTCGTTCGGTGACTGGATCGCTCTTTCAGAGCCATGCGACCTCACATGCGCAAAGATCATCAAAAGAGAAGTTTCTGACGGCATCATCGCCCCGGGATTCACTCCGGATGCACTGGAGCTCCTTAAGACCAAGAAGAAGGGCGGCTATAACATAGTCCAGATAGACCCGTCCTACGTACCTCAGGAAGAAGAAAAGAAGCAGGTATTCGGCATAACATTCGAGCAGAAGCGGAATGACTACACTGTAGACAAAAACAGCTTCACGAATATCGTGACCGACAATAAAGAGTTGTCTGATGATGCGGTAAGAGACCTTATCATCGCACTGATCACACTGAAGTACACACAGTCCAATTCAGTCGCATACGCTGAGCAGGGCCAGGCGATAGGAGTCGGAGCAGGGCAGCAGTCAAGGATCCACTGCACGAGGCTCGCCGGGAACAAAGCCGATTTCTGGCATCTCCGCCAGTCAGAGAAAGTCCTGTCTCTTCCATTCAGGGACGATGTTCCGAGAGCAGTAAGAGACAACACTATCGATGTATACCTGGGAGATGAATTCATGGACGTGCTCGCTGACGGAGCATGGGAGCAGCTGTTCACTGAGAAGCCTGCTCCATTCACACCGGAGGAAAAGAGAGCATATCTCGACACGATCAAAGGAGTCGCGCTTGGAAGCGACGCGTTCTTCCCGTTCGGGGACAACATTGAAAGAGCAAAGAAGAGCGGCGTATCCTACATCGCCGAGCCGGGCGGATCAGTCCGCGACGACGATGTAATAGCCACATGCAATAAATATAATATGACGATGGCATTCACAGGCATGCGCCTGTTCCATCACTAAAATGTGTTTTCGGGGACGGTTCTGAAAAACACATTTTACAGCATTAAAAGTGTGTTTTTCAGAACCGTCCCCATTTACACAATACAGAAGGAGGAAAAAAGTATGAACATTATGGTAGTAGGCG
Organism: uncultured Eubacterium sp.; assembly: GCA_964491055.1. Taxonomy (GTDB): domain Bacteria; phylum Bacillota; class Clostridia; order Peptostreptococcales; family Anaerovoracaceae; genus Aminicella. The sequence continues at coordinate 5,190 of CAZBFD010000036.1, read as the reverse complement.
GAGGCGGCCGTGAGCACGCCATCATCAAGGCGTTAAGGAAGAACCCTGAAGTAAATGAGATCTTTGCGCTCCCTGGAAACGGCGGGATCGCTCAGGACGCTACATGTGTAGATGTCGACGCTGAGGACCTTGAAGGAGTCGTCAACTTCGTAAAGGGTCATAAAGATGTTATAGATTTTGCTGTTATTGCGCCGGACGATCCTCTCTGCATGGGTATGGTAGATGCTGTCGAAGCTGAGGGCATCCCTTGCTTCGGGCCGAACAAGGACGCCGCGATCATCGAAGGAAGCAAAGCATTCTCAAAGGATCTCATGAAGCGCTACGGCATCCCGACGGCTGAATTCGAGACATTCACAGATATAGATGCTGCTCTTGAATATGTAAAGACATGCAAGATCCCTGTAGTAGTCAAGGCGTCAGGTCTGGCAAAGGGAAAAGGCGTTCTCATCTGCGAGACACGTGAGGACGCTGTCAACGCAGTCAAGACGATCATGGAGGATAAAGTCTTTGGAGCAAGCGGTGACACAGTCGTCATCGAAGAGTTCCTTGAAGGGCCTGAAGTCACGGTGCTCTCATTTACAGACGGAAAAGTCCTCATCCCTATGATCTCATCCATGGACCACAAGAGAGCAGGGGACGGCGACACAGGGCTAAACACAGGAGGCATGGGAGTCGTTGCTCCTAACCCGTATTATACAGAAGAGATCGCCCAGCAGTGCGAGGAGGAGATCTTCCTTCCTACTATGATCGCGATGAACAAAGAAGGGCGCACATTCAAGGGCTGCCTCTATTTCGGCCTCATGCTCACGGAGGACGGTCCTAAAGTGATCGAGTACAACTGCAGGTTCGGAGACCCTGAAGCACAGGTGGTACTCCCGCTTCTTGACAGCGACCTGCTCGACATAATGAAGCATGTACATGACGGTACACTTGAAGACGCAGATGTCCGCTTTGCGAGAGACGAAGCTACATGCTGCGTCGTTATGGCGACTGAAGGCTATCCTGGGAAATATGGCAAAGGCTACGACATTTACATTCCGGACGAGATCAAAGATCACGTCTATGTCGCAGGAGCAGATCTCGCAGAAGACGGCCACCTGCTAAGCAACGGCGGCCGCGTGCTCGGAGTCACAGAGCGCGGCAAGGATATCCGCGAGGCTATCGACAAGGCATACGAATCTGTAAGTAAGATCAAGTTCGACCACGGATTCTACCGCCATGATATAGGACAGAGGGCACTTAAAGCTTTATAAATGATTAGCGCTATCTGATACTATCCGAGGGCTTCCGCAGTGCAGGTACTTAGTGAATGCAAGCTGAAAGCGCAGCATGAGCTTAGTACCTTTACACGAGGACCAAGCGCGAGCGGCCCGAGCGATAGTATCTGGATAGCGATAACAGTATATGGAGGCAATTTAATGGTATTTAGGGTCTATGTAGAAAAGAAGCCTGAGTTCAACAATGCTGCCGCAGCCCTTAAGAAGGAACTGTCTGACGTGCTCGGCGTAAAAGGCATCGACAGTATCAGGCTGCTCAACAGATATGATGTGGAAGGAATAGACGAGGACCTCTTCAGGATAGCGGTCACGGATGTGTTCTCTGAGCCGCCGGTGGATAATGTATCGTATGAGCTCGTCACAGAGCCCGGCGATAAGATCTTTGCTGTTGAGTATCTTCCTGGCCAGTTCGACATGAGGGCGAACTCTGCGTCGGAATGCATCCAGCTTATATCAAAGGGTGAGCGTCCTCTTGTCAGGACAGCCCGTATTTACGTCATTTCAGGCTCTCTCACGGACGAAGACCTCGAAAAGGTAAAACATTACATCATAAACCCTGTCGAGGCGAGAGAGGCTGTTTTAGACACTTTTGACACCCTTGCAGCCGACTACGAGCAGCCGGCACCGGTCGAGGTGCTCACAGGCTTCAGAGATTTTGATGATGAAAATCTCCAGAAGTTCTCTGACGAAAAGGGACTTGCCATGGACCTCGCTGACTTAAGGTTCGTGCGCGACCACTTCAGGGACGAGCAACGTGACCCGACGATAACAGAGATCCGCGTGATCGACACTTACTGGTCGGACCACTGCCGCCATACGACATTCAACACTACCATAGACTCTGTAAAGTTCAACGATGAATACATACAGAAGACATATGAGGAATACCTCGACACCAGGAAAGAGCTCGGCCGCACCAAGCCTGTCAACCTGATGGACATCGGGACGATCGCGGCCAGGTACCTCAAGGCTAACGGAAAGCTCGACAAGCTTGACGAATCTGAAGAGATAAACGCGTGCACCGTGAAGGTCACTGTCACAGTCGACGGTGAGCCTCAGGACTGGCTGCTCCTCTTCAAGAATGAGACGCACAACCATCCGACTGAGATCGAGCCTTTCGGAGGCGCCGCGACATGTATCGGCGGTGCTATCCGGGACCCACTTTCAGGACGTAGCTACGTATATGCAGCGATGAGGCTTACCGGAGCAGCAGACCCGCTGACTCCTGTTTCAGAGACTCTCAAGGGGAAGCTCCCTCAGTCCAAGATCGTGACTACCGCGGCGGACGGCTACAGTTCTTATGGCAACCAGATCGGCCTTGCTACAGGCCAGGTCGACGAGATCTATCATCCGGGCTACGTTGCAAAGCGTATGGAAGTAGGTGGTGTCGTTGCTGCTGCTCCTGCTGAGAACGTCGTACGCCTAACGCCTGAAGAAGGTGATGTCGTCATACTGCTCGGCGGACGTACCGGCCGTGACGGTATGGGAGGTGCCACCGGATCATCAAAATCTCATACGCAGGAATCACTCACGACATGCGGGGCCGAGGTCCAGAAAGGTAACGCTCCGGAAGAGCGTAAGCTCCAGCGCCTCTTCAGGAACCCTGAAGCATCAAAGATGATAAAGCGCTGCAACGACTTCGGGGCAGGCGGTGTTTCAGTTGCTATCGGAGAGCTCGCGGACGGGCTTTCGATCGATCTAGACAAGGTCCCGAAGAAGTATGAAGGGCTTGACGGTACTGAGCTAGCGATAAGTGAGTCACAGGAAAGAATGGCTGTTGTCGTTTCCGCTGATAATGCCGACAGGTTCAAGGAGCTCGCTGAGGCAGAGAACCTTGAAGCGACAGTTGTTGCGACGGTCACTAAGGAACCGTACCTCAGGCAGTACTGGAAGGGCGACCTTATCGTCGATATCCCCAGAGCATTCCTCGATACGAACGGCACAGAAAAGCATATTGATATAGAAACAGAGCCTGAGCATGATTATAAGACAGAATTCACTGGAGACTTCAGAAAAGACATGCTCAATATGGCATCAGACTTAAACTGCTGCAGTAAGCGCGGCCTTTCCGAAGAGTTCGACTCCACCATAGGGCAGGGCGCTGTCCAGATGCCTTTCGGAGGTAAGAACCAGAGGACTCCTGTCCAGGCGATGGCTACTCTCATATCAGTTGAGAAGGGCCATACAGATAATATTTCGCTTATGTCATGGGGCTATGATCCGTTTATTTCTGCGGCAAGCCCATATAAAGGCGCGTACCTTGCGGTCGTCCAGTCGGCATCAAAGCTCGTTGCGCAGGGCGCTCCGTTCAGGGACGTATACCTGTCATTCCAGGAGTACTTTGAGAAGCCCGGAGAAGACCCTAAGAGATGGGGGAAGCCTTTTGCCGCAGTGCTTGGAGCGTTCAAAGCCCAGAAAGGACTAGAGATCGCAGCTATCGGCGGAAAAGACTCAATGAGCGGCACTTTCGAGAAGATCGACGTCCCGCCGACTCTCATATCATTTGCCATAACGACATGCAAGGCAGGGGACATAGTTACCGGTGAATTCAAGGAAAATGACGATAAAATTATTATGTTATCACCGCACTTAAGAGAAGAGTCAGGGCTGCCGTGCCCGAAATCCCTTAAGGCGATATTCGAGGAAGTACATAAGCTCTGCCAGGACGGAACAGCAAAGGCATGCTACACCAACGGATTCGGCGGTGTCTCTGAAGCTCTTATGAAGATGTCCATGGGTAACGATATCGGAGTAAAGATCGATCCAGAATTCCCGTATGAAAAGCTGTTTGAGAAGAACTACGGCTCATTCATCATTGAAGTCCCGGCTGATACTGAGCTTCCAGTAAGTCCGTACTTCTATTCTGATGTCATCGGCTCAACTACTGACGATCAGAACATTGTCTATAAAGATGCGCGTGTAGATTTTGATGATCTCTTCGATGCATATGAAAAGAAGCTCGAGCCGGTATATCCGTGCAACATCGAGACAGCCCCGAACAAAGTCGAGACGTTCACCTATAACAGGAAAGAGACTGACATCTGGCCCGAGCATGCTCGCGTAGAGGAGCCGAAAGTGCTCATTCCTGTATTCCCGGGGACGAACTGCGAGTACGACAGTGCAAAGGCATTTGAAGATGCCGGTGCAAAAGCTGATGTTGTGATCATAAACAACCTTGATCCTGAGCACGTGTCACGGTCAGTTGAAGAGTTCGCTGACAAGGTGCGTGAGAGCCAGATCATATTCATCCCAGGCGGATTCAGCGGAGGAGATGAGCCTGACGGATCAGCGAAGTTCATAACTTCATTCTTCAGGAACCCTGAGATAAAAGACGCTGTCACAGATCTCCTGGACAGCAGGGGAGGCCTTATGGCAGGTATCTGCAACGGCTTCCAGGCTCTGATAAAGCTGGGGCTCGTGCCGTATGGGAAGATCTGCGACCAGGATGTGACAAGTCCGACGCTCACATTCAATGAGATCGGCCGCCACCAGTCCAAGCTCGTAAGAGTCCGCGTCTGCTCTGATAAATCGCCATGGATGGCCGGAGTAAGCACAGGTGATATCTACACGACGCCGGTATCACACGGAGAGGGGAGATTCATCGCTTCAGAAGATGAGATATGTGCTCTTGCCGGGAACGGCCAGATCCTTACACAGTACGTCGACCTCGACGGAAATGTATCAGCTGACATACAGTTCAATCCAAACGGATCGCTGTATTCTATAGAAGGTATCACATCACCGGACGGGCGCGTGCTCGGAAAGATGGGGCACGCAGAAAGAAAGGGCGCCTTCCTTTACAGGAACGTCCCGGGTGAATATGACATGAAGATGTTTGAGTCAGCTGTGGAATACTTCAGGAAATAAGCAAAAAGGCAATTTCACAGGACCAGAAATATAAATTTGTATTAAT
>CAZBFD010000035.1:0-12284 GCA_964491055.1 uncultured Eubacterium sp. | reverse complement strand
CTCGCGACCCTCGCCTTGGCAAGGCGATGCTCTACCCCTGAGCCACTTCCGCATGATTGGTCGAGGGAGATGGATTCGAACCATCGTAGGCTGAGCCAACGGATTTACAGTCCGCCCCCTTTAGCCACTCGGGCATCCCTCGATATTGTGTTAGATCTGACGCCTGGACTAATCTCCCAACGGCATGTTCACTTGTGATCTGTTGGAGCTGGCGGAGGGATTTGAACCCCCGACCCTCTGATTACAAATCAGATGCACTACCGACTGTGCTACGCCAGCTTGTAATTGGCGACCAAGACGAGGCTCGAACTCGTGACCTCCAGCGTGACAGGCTGGCATTCTAACCAACTGAACTACTTGGCCGCGTGCTGGTGGGCGTTACAGGGCTCGAACCTGTGACCTCCTGCTTGTAAGGCAGATGCTCTCCCAGCTGAGCTAAACGCCCGCATTAAGCGTCTTCTTCCTGACACATTTATAAATAATACAGTAACGTGGACTATTTGTCAACACATTATTTTATTCTGTGTTATCATTTTTTCTAATAGCCTGACGGAACCGCCTGAAATATCTCTCAGCAGCGCACTCATCTCCTGTTCATCATCCGGATCAGTTATGAATTCGAATGTCACGGAGTCAAGATATTCCGGATTCCTGACGAGAGCACGCCCGCCGAAGTCGTACTTCTCTATTCTGTTAAACGCCTTGTAATCGCAGCTCATTTTCTGGAGAAGCATGTCCCTGACTTCTGCTCTTCCTGCTTTTTCCAGAGCATCTTTCGCGACCTGCGTATATGCCCGGACAAGCCCGCCTGTCCCGAGCTTGATGCCCCCGAAATACCTGGTCGTAACGATACATATATCTGAGATCCCTTCCTGGAGCAGCATCTTAAGTACAGGCGCCCCTGCAGTCCCCTGCGGCTCTCCATCCTCACTTGACCACATTTCATCCTGATCCTGCCCTACGACGAAAACAGGGACGTTATGCGTCGCGTCCCTGTTCATTTCTCGTATCGCGCTTATGAAAGCCTCAGCTTCTTCTCTGGTCGACACCGGTTCAACATATGCTATGAACCTGGATTTCTCAATTGTCAGCTCTGAAGACGCGCTGTGCGCCGGTGTTAAATAAGAACGGCCCATGATCCAGCTACACCTCGTAAGAGTCCAGTTCTTTCCTGAGATATGGGTTTATGACCTTTATACGTGTCCCTTTCATGCCAAGAGACCTTGTCTCTATCACGCCCGCTGATTCAAGCTTTCTCAGGGCATTCACTATAACAGACCTTGTTATCTGGTACTTGTCAGCGACTTTACTCGCCACCAGGCAGGTATCATCTCCTTCGAGCTCGTGGAAAACATCCTTTACCGCTGCCAGCTCAGAGTAAGACAGCTTTATTATCGCCATAGCAACAGCATCCCGGCCTCTCGTGTCGGCCTGCTCTTCTTCATAGATCCCCTTGGCGACTTCCATGCCGACGATCGTTGCCCCAAGCTCACAGATAACTATATCCTCTTCGCTGAACTTGTATCCGTCACGCACAATGAGCATCGTCGCGATCCTGTTGCCGCAGTTTGAAACAGGCTCGATTATATGATATTCATCGTCATATTCGTATCTGTCCCCGAATATGTCCCTTGCTTCTTTATGCGTAATGTTTACAAGAGGAGTCTTCAGCTTCATCAGCTTGTTGTTGATCTTCTTCGGCACAAGTTTCCTGTCCTCAGTCTCAACTATTATGGAGCTGTATTCCGACTCGCTCACGAAGGCAAGGACCTTGCCGCTGCTGCTCACGACATAGACATCTGCCTCGAGCATGTCCGCGAGCACCCTGCAGAGCTCATCAAAAGACACATATCCCATGGTAGACTCAGAAAGCAGCCAGTTCAGCTTTCTGATCCTGTCAAGGAGTTCTTTTCTATCGCTGTTATCACTCATTTCCGCCTCGATCCGGCGGCTCCGGTCCGGCTGTATACCGGTCAAAAACCACCTGCTAAATAATATATCTGTCCATGTCGTCACGTCTTATCGTGTCGGCGAACTTACTTCTGACAAAATCTCTGTCAATAACGATCTTCCCGTTCTCATCAGGCTCCGGTATCTCATATGAGATATCCTCGAGCAGCTTCTCGAGCACGGTCGCGAGCCTTCTTGCCCCGATGTTCTCGTTCTGCTCGTTCATCTTACATGACAGTTCTGCGATCTCCTCGATCGCGTCATCCGTGAATTCAAGATCTATGCCTTCCGTCGCAAGCAGTGCCTGATGCTGCTTGACCTGAGCGTTCTCCGGAACGGTGAGGATCTTGACAAAATCATCCTTGTCCAGGCTCTTTAGCTCAACTCTGATCGGGAACCTTCCCTGAAGCTCAGGAATAAGGTCTGTAGGCTTTGCTGTGTGGAAAGCCCCCGCGCCGATGAACAGTATATGATCCGTCTTCACCGGACCGTACTTGGTGTTTACCACACTTCCCTCAACGATAGGAAGGATATCTCTCTGAACACCTTCTCTGGATACGTCTGCTCCGGAATAGTTATTGGCATTCGCGATCTTGTCTATCTCATCAATGAACACGATCCCGTTCTGCTCGGCATTATTCAGAGCTTCATCCGTGATCTGGTCCATGTCAAGAAGGTTCTGGGCCTCCTGCTCGCGGAGTATCCTCCTGGCGTCCTTTACCCTCACCTTTTTGGTCTTCGTCTTCTTAGGCATCATGCCGTCGAATATATTCCCGATGGCGATGCTCATTCCTTCATTACCTACATCAAGCTGATTAGACATAGGCTTTTCGTCTATCTGTATCTCTATCAGCTGGTCCTCGAGCAGGCCGGCCCTCAGCTGCTGCCTTACCTGTTCTCTGGCAAGCTCTGTCTCCTGGGTCTGCTTTACATCTTCCTGAGGCTGCGGCTGCTGGTTCTGCTGCCCCATATAGGCGTTCATCAGCATCTCATAAGGCGTTTTCTGTACTTTGACGTCGCTCTGCTTTGCGCCCGGGATTATCGCTTCAAGTATCTTCTGCTCTGCGAGCATGTCGGCGATATCATATTTCTCCTGCATGTGGGCGTTCTTCGTGAGCCTGAGAGAAGTCTCGACAAGATCCCTTATCATCGAGTCCACATCTCTTCCGACGTAGCCGACTTCTGTGAACTTCGTGGCCTCGACCTTTACGAAAGGCGCCTTCATGAGCTTGGCGAGCCTTCTTGCTATCTCAGTCTTGCCGCATCCGGTAGGTCCCATCATGAGGATATTCTTCGGTGTGATCTCCTCACGCATCTCCTCAGACACGAGGCTTCTTCTGTACCTGTTCCTCAAAGCAACTGCGACGGATTTCTTGGCAGAATCCTGTCCTATTATGTATTTATCCAGCTCAGCCACGATCTCCTTCGGAGTCAGGCTCTGTATGCTTTTCTTCTTTTCAGCCGTCTCTTCCCTGCTCTCAAGAGCATTGACAGCTTTTTCATTTTCACTCATTATCCTTATCCCCTTCCAGTTTTTCTACTGTTATGTGATCATTCGTGTATACACAGATCGAAGATGCTATCTTAAGTGATTCTCTAACGATCTGCTCCGCGTCCATATCTGTGTGGTTGTACAGGGCGTTCGCCGCGGCGTAGGCGTAATTCCCTCCCGATCCGATAGCAACAAAGCTCTGGTCCGGCGCGATTATCTCTCCGTTTCCGGACAGTACCAGAAGGTCATTCCTGTCTGCAACTATCATCAAAGCTTCCAGGCTCCTCATCCCTTTGTCTGATCTCCAGATCTCAGCAAGATCTACTGCTGCTCTCTTGAGATTCCCGCCGTTCTCCTCGAGCTTCTTCTCGAACTTCTCGGTAAGCGAGAACGCGTCAGCGACAGATCCCGCGAATCCTGTGAGCACAGAATCGTGGAATATCTTCTTTACTTTCACCGCGCCGTTTTTCATTATCGCGGATTCGCCCATAGTGACCTGTCCGTCTCCTCCTATAGCGACGTCATCAGCGCTTCTTCTGACGGCACATATTGTCGTAGCATGGAATTCTATCATTTATTCTCTTCTCCTTTTACCTATTCTTTGTAATCACAATCATCATTTGAGCACGCGAGCGAAGAACTGCGGCCCTTCTTTTCGATCAGGAGGCTCCCGCACTTAGGGCATGTCTTATTCACCGGCCTGTACCAGAATGACACCTTACAGTCAGGATAGCCGCTGCAGCCGTAGAATATCTTGCCCCTTCTTGAGCGTCTCTCCACTATCTCCTTGCCGCACTCAGGGCACTTCACCCCGGTCGGCTTCACGATAGGCTTTGTGTTCCTGCATTCAGGATATCCGCTGCATGCCATGAACTCTCCAAAGCGGCCGGTCTTTATTACCATCGGCCTTCCGCATAGCTCGCACACTTCACCAGTCGGCCTGTCCTGTATCTCTACTTTCTCTATAGCCTTGTCAGCCTTGACGAGCTCTTCAGAAAACGGCCCGTAAAACTCACTGATAATGTTCTTCCAGTCCGCGCCTTTGCTCTCCACATCATCGAGACTGTCCTCCATAGCGGCAGTGAACTTGACATCGACGATATCCGTGAAGTACTGGTTCATGATATCGTTAACAGTGAATCCAAGCTCTGTCGGGACAAGTGATTTCTTTTCCTTCTTCACATATTTTCTTTCTGACAGAGTAGAAATGATCGGAGCATATGTGCTCGGGCGCCCGATGTTCTTGTCTTCAAGCTCCTTTACAAGGCTTGCCTCGGTATATCTCGAAGGCGGCTTGGTGAAGTTCTGCTCGCAGTTGATGGAAAGCGGCGTCAAAGTCTCACCTTCTGTGAGCTCCGGTATCATCTTGTCCTCTTCATCATCTTTCTTGTATTTGTATACCTTCTGGTATCCGTCGAAGAGCACCTTTGACCCTCTTGCTGTGAAAGTGTACCTTCCATTCACGATGTCTGCAGTGACACTCTTTACTTTGGCCGGGCTCATCTGGCTTGCCACGAACCTGTTCCATATGAGCTTGTAGAGCTTATACTGATCAGGCGTGATCTCATTCTTGACTTCTTCAGGAGTTATATCCACATTTGTAGGCCTGATCGCTTCATGAGCATCCTGTATTTCCTTCTTCTTGTTAGAGTAATAGTTTTTACCTACGTACTCTTTGCCGTATTTCTCCTCTATGAATTTTGCCGCTGCTGCCTTCGCAGTGTCAGATATCCTGACTGAGTCAGTCCTGAGGTATGTTATAAGTCCGAGCATGCCCCTTCCTTTAACGTCGACACCTTCATAGAGCTGCTGGGCGACCTTCATGGTTTTGCTCGTACCGAAATTGAGACGAGTCGAAGCTTCCTGCTGCATGCTGCTCGTCGTGAACGGGGCGTATGCTCTCGGATGGAGCTCCTTTTCAGTAACTGCCGCTACCCTGTAGATCCCCGGCTCATTCACATGTCCTTCGCATTTCCCTTCAAGCTCCGCGAGCACAGCATCCTTCTCTGCCTCGTTCGAAGGCCTGTAGTCCTTTTCGTCACGTTTCTCAAGACGAGCGGTGAACTTACGGCCCTTCTTGAACTCCGCGTCGATCGTCCAGAACTCCTGAGGATCAAAATCCAGGATCTCTTTTTCACGGTCGCAGAGTATTTTAAGCGCTGCAGACTGTACACGCCCTGCCGAAAGGCCTCTCCTGATCTTTCTCCAGAGGAGCGGGCTTATCTGATAGCCGACGAGCCTGTCGAGCACGCGCCTCGCCTGCTGTGCATCAACGAGGTCGAGGTCGATCTCTCTCGGATGCTTTACAGCTTCTTTGATCGTATCTTTGGTTATTTCATTGAATGCCACCCTGCATTTGCTTGACGGGTCGATCCCGAGAAGATATGCAATTTGCCATGATATATCCTCTCCTTAGCGTTCCGGGTGGGTCGCGAGATACACTTTCTAACCCTTCTTGGCTTCTGCCTTGAGCTCCTTTATGAGCGGGCCCTTACCTCTTATAGAAATATACTGCGGCTCAAACCCGTCTTCTATGTCTATGCCAAGCTTGCTGCTCGGGAGATCTCTTACATGTCCCACTGAAGCTACTACTTTATATGTCGATCCGAGATACTTTCCTATCGTCTTCGCCTTTGAAGGAGACTCAACTATCACGAGCTTCTTCTTTGTCCCTGACGCTGTCCCGGACGCCTTTGATGTCTTCGTTTTTGTCTTTGTTCCTGACTCTTTCCTGGTCGTTGCCATAATTCCTCCTGATCAAAATCAATTTCTGGTACGTGATTATACCACACGATTCTGAATAGTCAAACAATTCCAGAAATATACACAATATCTTCACAGAGCGTTCTTTCTGCTCTTCCAGACCGCACATTTCCGGCCCTCTGGCATTACAAAGCACCGGAAGTAAGGAACACTTTTCCCATCTCCATAGAGACCAGGCCTTTTATCTCAAGCACTGTTATTATGCCGTTCACCATGGCTGCAGGCTTAAGAGTCTCCTTCACTATCTCGTCAGTCGTTGACTCGCCCATGAACCTGACAACACTAAGCACCTCCTGCTCATCCTGTGACAGATCAGCTCTTTCTTCAGGTGCTCTTTCCTTGAGACCCATCTCATCAATGAACATATTCATATCGATGAGCTCTTCTGCTCCGTCCATTATGAGATGATTGGTACCGGCGCAGCAGTCCATCATGAAATTACCCGGCACCGCGAAGACTCTCCGCCCCTGCTCGATCGCAGCTTCCGCAGTTATGAGCGATCCTGACCGGAGCGCAGCCTCTGCTATTATCACGACTTCCGACAGCCCTGATATGATCCTGTTCCTGAGCGGGAAATAGAATCTTCTTGAAGCAGTACCGTCAGGATATTCCGAGATGAGCAGCCCTTCCTTCTCGATTCGCTGCTGGATAGCTTTATTCACAGACGGATAATACTGGTCAAGTCCGTTCGCGAGCACGGCTATCGTCCTTCCCCCTGCTGAAAGAGCACCTTCATGAGCAGCAGCGTCAATTCCTTCAGCAAGTCCGCTTACAACGGTGATCCCGCAGAGAGCCAGTCTCTTCCCTATCATCTGCGCCGCCTCAAGACCGGCACGCGATGCCTTCCTGCTCCCTACTATTGCAAAGCACCTCGTTTTCATCAGATCGGGGTCGCCTCTGTAGTAAATCCTTTCAGGCGGATCCGGTATCTGGCTGAGCAGCTCAGGATACGATCCCCCGTCCTTTTCTATATATGAAGTCTTCATTCTATCTCCTTATCATCTGTCTCCGTTACCTGAGCTGTATCTGCTGTACTGCAGCGCCTCACCTATCTCATCTGCTCCTATGCCTTCTTTCCCGTACAGATCAGAAATCGTCCGTGCGACCTTTATCGTCCTTACCATTGTCCTCGGGCTCATCTTCAGTGATCCATATGCTTCCTTAAGCAAAATCCTCCCGGAATCATCCAGCCCGGAAAACTCCTCTGTCATCTTGTCAGTCATCTGGCTGTTAAGCTCTATTCCCAGGCTTTTAAAGCGTTCACGCTGCCTTTCCCTCGCGGTGAGCACGAGCTCCTGCATCTGTGCGGTGGACATCCCGTCTTTCTTTTCGAGGTCACTATATGCCACACCTCTAAGCTCCAGATGTATGTCTATCCTGTCCATTATCGGACCGGATATCTTCTGCCTGTATCTCGCAATATCGCCTGCGCTGCATGTGCACTTGTGGTCAGGGTCCCCGTAGTATCCGCACCTGCATGGATTGGATGCGGCTATGAACAGGAAATCCGCCGGGAAAGTATATGTTTCGCCTCCACGGATCAGCGATACCGCTTTTCGCTCGAGAGGCTCCCTCAGGGCATCCACCACTTTAGGGTCCATCTCCGCGAGTTCATCCAGGAACAGGATCCCGCTGCTTGCAAGTGTTATCTCACCCGGTCTCGGATAATTGCCGCCACCGATCAACCCTGCTTCAGTTACTGAATGATGCGGTCTCCTGAAAGGTCTTTCATTTATATATGGCATATCCTCCGTAAGAAGGCCAGCCGCAGAATACACCTCGGTGGTTTTGATGATCTCCTGATACGACATCGGAGGCATTATCCCCGGGACACGTTCGGCAAGCATTGTTTTACCTGTCGACGGGCTCCCTGTCATGAGAACGCCGTGGCCTCCCGCGGCCGCGATCATGAGTGCCCGCTTCGCCTGCTCCTGCCCCTTCACGTCACTGAAATCGAGCAAAGCCCTGACGCCTCCGCAGAGATCTTCAGGACCCATAACCTGTTCGGCCGTGACAGGCACTATCTCTCCAGCCATGTTGAAGTGATCTGCAAGCTCTCTTAGATCCTCGACCGGGTAAATGTCCAGGTCCTTTATTATCAAAGCTTCTTTAATATTCTGTACCGGGACTACTGCTGCTCTTCCGCACCTTGCGGCTTCATCCGCAATATTAAGGATCCCCGCTGTCGGGCATATCGTTCCGTCAAGTGAAAGCTCGCCCGCGATCATATACTGGCCGAGCCTTGATCCGAGGATCTGTCCTGATGCCGCAAGTATCCCGACCGCCATACCGAGGTCAAGCGCGCTTCCCCGCTTCCTGATGCCTGCAGGCGCTATATTTATGCTTATCCTTCCTTTCGGGAATCTGAACCCGGAATTCATTATCGCGGCCCTGACCCTGACTGCTGCTTCTTTAACCGTCGCATCCGCAAGCCCGGTTATCACGAGGCCGGGAAGTCCCCTTCCTATGTCAGTTTCTATCGTAACCGGCACTGCTTCTATCCCCCTTATCACTGCTGAGCAAACTTTTGAAATCATCTTAACCCTCCGATCATTTTCACATACACCCCTGTATCAGGCATAAAGCTGTCTCTTCCTACTGCCACAGACTTATGAGGCTGTCGTCAGTCTCACGGATCATTACTTCTATCACCTTGAAAGTCACATCGGCGTCTATCTTCTTTACCAGAAGATAGTATTCCGCTGTCTTTTTCATCCTGTACTGCTTGATCTCGTTCACTGCCTCGTCAGGCTCTCCGAAGACATCACATGTCCTCGTCTTGACCTCAACAAAATACATGACTCCTCCCTTCTCACATATGATATCTATCTCCCCGAAGTGCGACCTGAAATTCCTGTCCAGGATCGCGTATCCTTCCGCATAAAGCATCGATACCGCAAGATCTTCCCCGATCTTTCCGAGCAGCTTCCTGTCATTCATGATATGATCATCTCCTTTATTCCATTTCCCCTTCAGCATGAACAGCTTACCTCCATTACTAACATTTTCCCCATAGACTGTCCATAAAAAAACCGCACAAAAAAATCCAAATATTTCGACATAATTCGACATTATTCGACATACCTGGATTTCGTAATATTTATTGTAATTATACAGTTTATCGTAAAATGAATCTTTCGACTGCTTCTCCAACTCCTCCCTCTTCATTCGATGGAGCTATATATTTGCATACCTGCTTAACTGGTTCTTCTGCATTTGCGACTGCTACAGACAGTTCTGCCAGCTCCAGCATCGTAATATCGTTCGGGCTGTCACCTGCTGCCATGAGATTTTCTGAGCCTATAGCTTCACGCTCCATAATAAAGCGCAGGGCTGCGCCTTTGCTGACGCCCATTCCGCCAAGCTCATAATTTGAAGGTATGGAGGATGTCAGAGTTGAATCAGGGATCGCGGCGAGAAGCGGCCTGAAGGCTTCCTTTTCTTTCTGTGTCCTGAAGAAGACATTAAGGTTCTCTATCCTGTCTTTGTGATCCAGTGTGAATCCGAATATGTCGTCAACAGGCGTCCTCGTCCTTAGCACATAGTCCCTGCCCCTGTACTTCACGAGTCCTTTTTCGACCATTTCATAGTAATTTCTTCCTATATAAGCGCGCCCTCCTGTGAATGACTCGAACATGTAGCCTGCTTCCCTTATGTATCCTGTCATCATTTCAACTGCACCGGGCTCGAGGCACTTCTCATGAAGAAGCACAGGCTGTCCTCCGTCAAGACCGAATATCGCAGCTCCATTGGAGCAGATATAATACCTGACATACTTCAGCTCAGACAACGCATCCGGAAGCGCGTCAAGCACCCTTCCTGTCGCGATAACAGTCTGTACGCCAAGCTTGCCCGCTCTGTTAAGCGCATCAACGACCCTCTCAGGAATAGTCCCGTCCTCCCTTAGAGTAGTCCTGTCCAGGTCCAGCGCTATTATACGTATTTCCATCATTAAGCCTCCATCATTATTAATAATTGTATCATATGATACAGATACTGTCAGCACTATGCACTATGGCAATCGGACCGCTCCCGCTTACAGCTCGTGCAGCGGTACTTAACGCTCTTGCTTCGCTTGCGCTTGCATTCGCTGAGTACCGGCCTCGCTGATGTCCTCTTGCCATAGTGCATAGTGCTGGCTGGATTTTGTGATTATTCTTCTTGCAAAATGATATGTACAGGACTACAATAAGATTTTGTAGTATCTGACAGAAAAGAGGTTTTACTCCAAAATGATGGATGTAGCTATAGTGGGCTGCGGCAAGCTCGGAAGCAAGGTCGCTGAGGCACTTGCGGACGGGGATTATGCCGTCACCCTTATCGACAGGAATGACGCTGCTCTGGAGCATCTGGCACAGCAGCTTGACGTCATGACTGTAAATGAGGACGCGAGGAGGATCTCCGTGTTCGAAGAACTCGGGATCGAGAACTTCGAGTTTTTGCTCGCCTGTACGGGCAATGACGAAACGAACATCGTGATCTCTTCCTTCGCGAAAAAGCTGGGATGTAAGCACGTCATCGCCAGGGTGTGCGACCCTGAGCACATGAACCAGTTCGACTTCATAAGAGAAGCGATGGACATCGACTCGATCGTCAACCCTGACATGGCGATAACCGTCGAGATATATAAATACCTCGTCGAGAAATACGCCCTGAGCAATGGTATCTTCACAAGCGGCAGGATCGCTCTTACTGAGTTCCCTGCTGAGAAGTACCCTTCACTGATCGGGCTCACGATGACGGACATCCGTGAGGTAATGCCTGACATCATCATAGCGGCAATATCACGTGCGGGCAAAGTCATCCTTCCAAAGAAGAATGATGAGATCAAGGAGAAAGATATACTATACGCCCTCGGTGACAAGAAGATAATCTCACAGCTGCATAAAAAGATCCACGCGGAAGATGAGCAGACACGCCTGAACAACGTAATGATCATCGGCGGAGGAAAGACCGGATTCTACCTTGCGCAGAAGCTTGAGGAATACGGGACGTCAGTAAAGATCGTAGAAAAAGATCTTGACCGCTGCCGCTATCTTTCCACTAACCTGAACAACGTTATGGTGCTCCACGGCGAAGGTACCGACATCGACCTGCTCGAGGAAGAGAACATGGACAGCATGGATGCTTTCATCACAGCGACAGGATACGATGAAGAGAACCTGCTGCTCGCGCTGACAGCTAAGAATCACGGAATACCAGACGTTATCAGCAAGGTCAGCCATGAGAATTACCAGGACCTCATCGCACAGATGGGAGTCGATATGGTCCTCAATCCTCTGGATATCACCACGAGCAACATTCTGAGATACATCCAGGGATCCAATAAGATCATCTCATCTGTCCTGATCCAGGGACAGGCTGAGATCATGGAGATCATCGTGAACTCCAAGATGCAGATCGTCGGTGTTCCGATCAGATCCCTCGATGTCCCTGACGATGTGCTCATTGCGGCGATCCACAGGGGGAACAAAGTCATCATCCCTGACGAGGATACAGTAATAAGGCTGAACGACAGGGTCATCCTGCTCAACCTGCTCACAGGGATCGGCGATATAGAAAAGCTCATGAAGCCAAAGAGAAGTTAACCACATGATTAATAAAAGGCGCGGCTCCTCTGCCGCGCCGATCTGATATTACGGGGCTGTAATGAATGACAGGGCAAAGACCGCGATGAAACTGACAGGGCTCCTGCTCCTCCTCCTGGGTATGAGCATGGTCCCCTCATTCGTCGTAGCGATCCTATACAATGAGATGCTGCCTATGGCAAGCTTTGCCGGAGTCATATTCGCATTTGCGGTGATAGGCGGAGTCATAACGATAGGCACAAGAGACCTTGAGATCCGTATCAAAATGAGATACGGCTTTCTTATTGTGACTCTGGCGTGGCTCCTCTTCTCTCTCGGAGGTGCACTTCCACTGACAATTTCCGGAGCGATCCCAAGCTATGTGGACGCGTTCTTTGAGATGTGCTCTGGCTTCTCCACAACTGGATCATCTATTCTTACAGACATAGAATCACTTCCAAAATCGATGCTCTTCTGGCGCTCGTTCAGCCACTGGCTGGGCGGCATGGGGA
>CAZBFD010000034.1:0-12542 GCA_964491055.1 uncultured Eubacterium sp. | reverse complement strand
CGCCGCAAGCCTGATCCTGTGCCGCTTGCTCCGTTACTTGCGGAGCCGATCCTGCCGGCTCTGCGCCGACCGCTTTCAGGGCACGAAAAATGGGATCAGTCATCATGACCATCCCATGTCCGCCCCCAAACGGGGTGTCATCTGTTTTCTTATGCTTGTCCTGGCTGTAGTCGCGGATATTGACAACATTAAACTCAAGCAGGCCGTTCTTTTCAGCACGTCCTGTCATGCTCGCCCTTATCGGCGCAAACATCTCCGGGAAAAGAGTGAGTATGTCGAATTTCATTATATATCCCCTAACCGTGAAGGTTTTGATCGAAACAGCACAAACGCGAAAAGCTCGATACTGCCGGACTTTACCGGATGCCCTCGATAAGCCGCACCCTGATCACGCGTAAGTCATCGTCGATCCCGCGCACGAACTCAGGCACCGCCGGGAGCATGAATTCGCTTCCGTCGACAGCTTTGATCACATAGATATCCTGCGGCCTGTCAGTGAGCACGTCGCCGAGCGTTCCGACCGTCTCGCCGGACTCGTCATCCACCACCGTCATGCCGATCAGGTCGCGGATATAATGCTCGCCCGGCCCGAGCGGCTCCAGATCGGCCCTGTCCATGAAGACTTCAGCGTTACGGAGGAGCTCGGCAGCATTCCTGTCGTCCACGCCGGCGAGCTTAACCACGACCATGCCGCCGGAACTGCGTACATGCTCGATAGCATAGTCGCCAGCGTCTTTCCCGCCCATTCTCAGGCCGATCTCCTTGATCTTCCTGAACCTGGACGGATCCTCCGCATAGCTTTTGATCTTCACTTCGCCGCGGATCCCAACCGGACCCGTGATCATGCCGATCTCAACGTCTTTCAAACTATTCCTCGTCTCCGGCGTCTGCCGCGTTAGCAGCTTCAGCCATCTCCTCGTTTGAAACTATCTCAACATTTACCTGGCGGCGCGCTTTTGTTGCTGCTGCCTTCACGACAGTACGAAGCGCCTTGGCGATCCTTCCCTGCTTGCCGATGACCTTTCCCATATCATCTGAAGCAACAGAAAGCTGCATGATCTCCTCATGCTTGTCGTCCTCGCCTATATCCTGCACAGAAACCTTGTCCGGGTTGTCTACAAGATACTTAGCGATCGTCTCTACTAGTTCTTCCATCTTGTATCCCCTTTCCGGATCCGTGTTATTCAATAACGCCGGCCTTCTTAAGGAGAGCTCTTACTGTGTCAGATGGCTTTGCTCCTGTGTCGAGCCACTTTTTAGCCTCTTCACCGTCGATCTTGATGACAGGTGGTTCCACCATTGGATCGTAGTAACCGAGTTCCTCGATGAATCTGCCGTTTCTGGCG
This sequence comes from uncultured Eubacterium sp., assembly GCA_964491055.1. GTDB lineage: Bacteria > Bacillota > Clostridia > Peptostreptococcales > Anaerovoracaceae > Aminicella. Next base: position 11,196 of record CAZBFD010000034.1, on the reverse strand, counting down.
TTTCTTGAGTCCGCAACTACTACCCTGTAGAAAGGCTTCTTGTGTCCGCCCATTCTTCTCAGTCTGATCTTTACCATTATCTTACCTCCTATTCAAACATTCCTTTGAACAATTTATTATGCTTAAGCGCGTTCGGATTCGACATCTTCTTCATCATCTTCCGCGCTTCTTCATACTTCTTCATGAGCTGGTTGACTGCAGAGACCGGCTGTCCGCATCCCGCGGCGATCCTCTTGCGCCTGCTCGCGTTCAGGATCTCAGGCTTCTGGCGCTCTTCGCGCGTCATCGAGTAGATTATCGACTCCATCTTGTGGAACTCAGCTTCCCCGGCCTCAAAATCCACCTTGTCCATATCCTGCTGAGAGATCCCCGGGATCATCTTGATCAGCTTCTCGATACCGCCCATCTTCCTCACCTGGCCCATCTGGTCCAGAAAGTCCTCAAGAGTGAACTGGTTCTTCCTGATCTTCTCTTCAAGCTCTTCAGCCTGCTTGTCGTCATACGCCTGCTCAGCCGCCTCGATCAAAGTGAGCACGTCGCCCATTCCGAGGATCCTGCTCGCCATGCGGTCAGGATGGAACGGCTCCAGCGCATCATATTTCTCACCTGTTCCCAGGAAGAATATCGGCTTCCCTGTGACCTTCTTCGCAGACAGCGCGGCTCCGCCCCTCGCGTCACCGTCCATCTTGGTGAGGATCATACCGTCGATCCCGAGCCTGTCGTTAAAGCCTTGTGCCGCGTTCACGGCATCCTGTCCGGACAGCGCGTCTACTATCAGCAAGATCTCGTGCGGCTTCAGCTCACGCTTCATCCTCGAGAGCTCTTCCATGAGCTCTTCATCTATCTGCAAACGTCCTGCCGTATCTATCACGAGAACGTTACATCCCTTACGCTCAGCTTCCTCACGCGCGTCTTTCGCGATCTTGACAGCGTCCCTGCACTCGCGGTCTACATAGACCGGCGTGTTGCACGCTTTCGCGACGACTTCCAGCTGGTCAATAGCAGCCGGCCTGTAGATGTCGCACGCTGCAAGCATCGGCTTCTTCCCGCACTGCTTAAGGTAGTTCGCAAGCTTACCGCAGGTAGTCGTCTTACCAGTACCCTGGAGACCAGTCATCATGATCGTTGTAAAGCCCGTCGGCGAATAAGTTATCTTCGCTCCTGCCCCACCCATGAGGTCAGTCAGCTTCCTGTTTACGATCTTGACCACCTGCTGCGCCGGCGTCAGGCTCTCCATGACGTCCGCGCCCATGCACTCCTCCTTCGTCTCTTTCACGAAGTCCTTCACTATCTTGAAGTTGACGTCCGCTTCCAGGAGCGAAAGCTTGATATCGTGCATGGCGTTGTCGATATCCTTCTCAGTCAGGACACCCTTGCCCTTCAGGTCCTTGAACGTGTTCTGAAGTTTATCCGAAAGACTCTCAAAAGCCATATCATTCTCCTGTTACTAATTATTTTCAGTAATGTTGTCAAAAACAACCGTCCCCATTGACAACATTTCTATTATTCAGCAGCCCGGCTCAGCCAGCGCTGCGATTATCTCGCGGAGGCGCTTGAGATCTGTGCCGTTTCCGCTTGCTGCCGTGCCGGCAGCACAATCTGCGCCGGAGATTTTGCTCTCCGATCCAGCGTCCGCCGACATTACACTCTCCAGATCCGCGATGATCGCGTCTGCCTCATCAGCGAGCTTGCCCGCCCTCTCATACCTGGCGAGCAGCCCCAGCTTCTCTTCATACTGCTCCAGCTGCGTCTCGGCACTCTTAAGCGAGTCGTGCACCGCCGCCCGCGAGATCCCCATCTCATCCGCGATCTCGCCCAGCGACATGTCATCCTCGTGATAGCACTCCATCACGCTGCGCTTCTTGTCAGTCAGGAGACTGCCATAGAAATCATATAGAAGACTTTCCCTTGCAATATCATTCATCTGGGCCCCCGGCTTAGTGTAAAGCAATATTACTTTACACATTATACACTACCGCGCATATATGTCAAGTATTTTTACTTAACAATTGATCGAATCAGTATTCTTCGATTTGAAAGGTAGGTTTCGCGTAATGGCTAATACATCAACCACATTATAAAAGACGCTCTCCGTTGAAATCTGAGGTTAGCATTTTTGACAAAGAATTTACTAAAAAAATGGCTGGGATACAAATGAGTTTTTTATTGCCCATATTCACTATAGTCATTGCAAAAGTATAGAATTTGTACCCGCCACCTATCTGAAAATGCCGATTTATTATGACCATGGAGATACATATTCTAACCATTGAACTGATATACACTATAGTGATGGAAAAAAGCAAAGAATTTGTACCCTTCCGCTTTGTGACATAAGGCAGCAAAGGCTTTTCAGTCTGATAGATGACTTTGTGACATAAGACAGCAAAGGCTTTTCAATCTGATAGATGACTGTTTTTATTGATTATTTCCAGATTCCCTTTCTTCATATGCGTCATGTCTATTCTTTATGTCCTTCAGAATCCTTTACTTCAATCACTCCGAGCACACGCCGCTTTACTTTCTCCAGCGCTTCCAGAATCATTAGCTCATTTGTATTTCCATCCACATTATCGCTTGTAATTATATAATTGTCCCCAATGACGAATCCGCAATCCAGACACTTGTTCATTTTGTTCAGGTTATCTGCTGTGTAGCGCTTTTCGCCAAGCAGTCCAAAGTGGTCCCATGCCAATTCTGAAGCATCTTTACAGGTAAAAAGAAAATCTGGTGAAAACCCATGCATAGTACCACTCTTCCCACGTCTTTTTATATATACATCGTACAGATAAGGCACCTTGGCCATAACAACATCATCGTAAATAATTGCTTCACCTTTAGACCGCATCGGAGTCCCATCACAAGCAATAGTCGGATTATCCGGAAGTTCGTAAGAATTCCGTTTATACTTCTTTTTTACCCATTCAGATATTCGATGCTCCACAACATCATCAAAACACACATCTGGAAGATCTTTATACGACATAGGTAGTGAATTGTGTATCGCCTCAGTAGTATAATCGCCAAAATGCTCCAGCGTGTAACGCAGCAATTTAATATTCCTCTCCAGGATTTTTTCTCTCATTAAATAAAAGCGCTGCTTTTTAAGCGCTATTACTGTTGGACCCTCTGGCCCTCCCAGATACTTTCTTATGCTTTTGCCATCTTTTGTCTCCTGCAGATAATACTTTATTGTATGTTCCGATTTTACCTGGCATACCAGATTCTTCTTCGGCAAATCCCCAAGCTTCTCCAGCTCTTCTTGTGTGTACTTCAACAAAGTCCTTTCTCTTGCAATTTCACTTTTTATTTGTTCTTTTATCGCCAGCAATAACATAAACCCATTACCTCCTTTTTGTGTAACGCAATGCTAGCATTTTCCCCATACACTGTCTATCAAATAACCACACAAAAAAATCCAAATATTTCGACATTTTTCGACATTTTTCGTCTTTCAATTTTGACATCAAAAAACAACGGCCCGTTTTCGGGTCGCCGCATAGAAAATTATATATTACATACTTGTATTTAAGTCGGAGTCAGAACACACTGCAGACTTTAGAGGCTAGTTCCATCCGACGACTTCTATAGTTATTCCTGCTCGTACTTGTACACGCGGTCGCCGATCCCGACGATGTCGCCGTTTTCAAGGGCGGTTCGGTTGTATGGCTTGATCCTGCGCCCGTTTATCCAGACGCCGTTTGTTGATTCGAGGTCTGTGATGTAATATGTGCCGCCTGTCCTGTCGATGAAGCAGTGCCTGCGGCTGACGCCGGCAGCGCCTGGTGTGTAATCCGACTTAGCGCGGCCTACTACGAACGGTGTTGCTGTTATCTCGAATGTCTCTACTGCTGTATGGCCTGAATAGTATACGAATTTTGGCCTGTTCGCAGGAGCATGCTCGCGCATGACGTCTATAGTCTCTCCCATAGCTTCCAGCTCAGCAACCGTGTCATCATGTTTTACGCCCTGCCCATCGGATACTTCAGGCGCTTCCTGTTCAGACACTTCAGGCGCTTCTTCAGATGTTCCGTTCTCTTCCTGCTCAGGCGCTTCAGGCTCGTTCTGTTCATCACGAGCTCCAGATTCTTCCTGGCTCGCGTCCGGTTCACCGGATCCATCAGGCTTGCCATGATCTGCCTTGCCCTGCTCTTCGGACTCATCCAGCTCCGGCTCTTTCATCAGGTTTATGATCGGTTCTGAAGTCTGCACTGCTTCCTGTTCCCCAGCCTCAGGCTCATCGTCCTGCAGCTCTTCTAATACCGGATCCTGCATTAGACTTATAACTGGCTCTGATGCCTGTTCAGCGTCTTTCACGACTTCTGCGGCTGCTCCAAGATCATCTGCCTGCTCGGCGTTCTCATCCGGCAGCCCTGCTGCCGCTGCGATATCGGCTTTGCTCATCTCTGAAGTGTCGCCGGCCGTATCCTTCTGGATGAACGTCGGGAGCTTAAGCTTTTTGCCCGTCCGCTCGCGGTTGATGTGGCAGACGAAGTCCAGCTTGCCGATCGAGATTTTGTCGCCGTCGGAAAGATAGTACGGCACCCCCGGCTCAAGCGTCTCGCCGTTTATGACCGTCCCGACCGTCGAGCCCTGGTCCGTGACCGTAAACTTGTCGCCATACGTGCTGATGAGGAGGTGCTTCCTGCTCACTGTCGCATCATTGATCAAAACATCGACCTGCCCTTTTTCGCGCCCGACTGCAGCCGGAACATCGTATACAGGCACCGTCATCGATTTGCCCACAAAAGCTATGACCGGCGCGACGCCGTCAGGGCCCGGTTTGAAATAATCCTTTTTACCAAATAAAAACATGTTATTCTCCTAATTCTGCCAGCTATATAAATCCAGGTCCGAATCCTGAGTGTACTTCTTCTTTTAATTATACACTACTACAGGTTATTTCAGCAATCAAATAACTTTGGATCATTATTGACTATTTGGAATTATTATGGTATATTGATTTTGATATTAAATGGATAATATATGGATATTTTGATACAAAGATACACGGAGAAGGAGGATCTGAACAATGACAATAGAGGAACTTAAGGAAATTAAGCGCCAGTATGGCCTGACAAACTATGATATATCTCAGATATCCGGAGTACCCTTAAGCACTGTACAGAAAATCTTTGGCGGAATCACCAGATCTCCAAGAAAAGAGACTATTCTCACTCTACAGAGATCCCTGTCACTGCCCGCGCTGATTGAAAACCCATATATAACACAGATGTTTGAGGGCAATGATGACCTTACGCCTTCTCCGGCTGAAACTCCTTACACTGATGACGAATCAGCCGGCACAGCTTACAGTATCGACGGCACAGGCAGCAGCACAGCAAGCCGTGTAGGCGAGACACTCCCGGAATATCATGTAAGACCGAAGGGCAAACGCAACGTGCTTGATATCAACCATCTGGACAGGCAGGGGCATTATACGATCAAAGATCTTCAGCACCTTCCCGATAATATCCGTGCCGAGCTTATCGACGGAGTCATAACTATAATGGAGGCACCATCGACCACACATCAGAAAATAGTATTATATATAACAAGTCAGCTTCTGCCATGTGTAGAAAAGCATCCTGAATGTGAGCTTCTGTTCGCACCTGTCGATGTTCAGCTCGACTGTGACAACAGGACAATGGTCCAGCCGGATATCCTCGTGCTTTGCGACAGAAAGAAAGATACGATCAAAAACATCTACGGCGCCCCCGACTTTGTGATAGAAGTATGCTCACCATCTTCCGTCAGGAAAGACATGATGGATAAGCTGAAGAAGTATGGTCATGCCGGTGTCCGCGAATACTGGATAGTAGATCCGAAAAAAGAAAGAGTAACTAAATACGATTTCACAAAAGATATGGAAATGGACCAGTTTACATTCGACGACAAGGTCAGCGTCTCTATCTCAGAAGGCAAGTGCGAGATCGATTTCAGAGATGTAAAGGCACATATGTAACGGTCCGTCATTGCATCACCCACTATACTTGAGCGCATGATCGTGATTTGTTATAATTTCATCAGAGGGCATCTTCTATGACTATACTCATCAAAGCCGCGATCGCAGTGATGCAGCTGTTCTACGAGCTGTTCAAGCTGTTCCCGGTGAAAAGGAAAATAGTTTTCATAAGCAGGCAGGCGGACGAGCCGTCGCTTGATTTTACTATGCTTGCGGATGAGATAAAGCATGAGCATCCTGACTATGAGGTCGTCATGCTCTGCAGGATGCTGAACAGCGGCATCATCAGCAAGATCTCGTACGCGTTCCATATACTCCGCCAGGAGTATCACATGGCAACGTCAAAGGCAGTCATCCTCGATTCTTACTGCATAGCGGCGAGTGTTCTAAGGCACAGGGAGTCGCTCCTCATCATCCAGATATGGCACTCCGTCGGGACCATGAAGAAGTTCGGCTACAGTATCCTTGACAAGCCGGAGGGATCGTCATCCAGGATCGCTCATCTCATGAAGATGCATCACGGCTATTCGTACGTGCTCTGCGCGGGCGAAGGCTATGTCGACCACCTCGCCCAGGGCTTCAACGTCGATCCTTCGATCATCAAAATCTTCCCGCTCCCCCGTGTAGAGCTTCTGCAGAATAAGGAATATATAGACAAAAAGCGCCAGGAGATATTCGCGGCATATCCTGAGCTTGATGATAAAAACAAGAAAAACATTGTTTACGTGCCGACGTTCAGAAGAGCAGAAGATAAAGATTTTGATCAGGCGCTTGCAGACCTCGCCGCGGCGCTCGACCCTGACAAGTACAACCTCATCGTGAAAGCACACCCGCTGTCGGGATACCACGGGCAGAAGTTCGAGACAAAGAGCAGCTTCCTGACCTGCGACGAGTTCACTTCCATGGACATGCTCCTCGTCGCGGACGCCGTCATCTCAGACTACAGCTGCATAATCTACGAAGCTGCAGTCCTGATGAAGCCACTCTACTTCTACACATACGACTATGTCTCATACATGGGGACCCGCGACATCTACATGGACTATAAAAAAGAGATCCCAGGCCCGATGGCGGCAGGCGGAAGATCCCTTGCAAAAGCGATCGACGATATGGACAACTACGACTACGACAAGCTCGCAGCCTTCCTGCATAAATACGTCCGGACCACCGGGCATGAGACACAGGACATCGTACATTTCATATTCGACCATATACAGTAATAAAAAAACGGAGGCATATACAGATTGGAGGTTAGGTAATCTGCTCCAATCTATATATGCCCCCGTTTTTAGTATTATTATTCCGGATCGAGCTCGTCAGTGAGCCACGTCGACTTCTCGTCGAGCTTTACTGTGAAGATCCTGGACCTGTCTTCCGGATACTTGTTCTGGTGGAACTTGAATAACATGTTCCCGTCTCCGAGGTCTCCGAGGATCTCGATCTTTCCGAGCGGATGGCTCATGCAGTATCTTACGCATTTTCCGATGCCGCTCTGCATGCCCTTCGCAGCGTCAACGATTTTAACGCCTTCAAGAAGCGGTACCTGGAACCTGTCTTTTACTCCCGTTACAGGACGGCACTGGAAGATGTAGTATGGTACGATCTCCTGCCTGGTAAGCTCTCTAAGAAGTGTTCCCAGCACCTCAGGATCGTCGTTCACACCGCGGAGCAGTACAGTCTGGTTCCTCATCTGGATGCCGAGCTCCTGTATCATCTTCACTGCTTTGATAGAAGTCTCCGTGAACTCACGCGGATGGTTGAACTGGGTGATCACATATATAGGCTTCTTCTTTGAATATTCCCTTAATATCTCGATAAGCTCAGGATCTTCAGTTATACGCAGCGGGTATGATACAGGGATCCTTGTTCCGAATCTGATCAGGTCGATATTCGGAAGGCTTGTAAACGCTTCAAGATAGCTTTTTATGATATTATTAGGAAGCATAAACGAGTCGCCGCCTGTGATCAGTACATTCGTGATCTCAGGATGTGACTTGACATATGACACGGCAGCATCCATCTGCTTCATCAACTCTTCATTTGTAAGACCGACCAGCCTTTTCCTGAAGCAGTGCCTGCAGTACATCGCGCATACGTTAGTCGAAAGGATGAGAGCAGTCTGTGTATATTTATGCTGCACGCCTTCTTCTTTTGTGTTGCTCTTCTCACCGCTCGTATCAAAGCTTCCTCCGCGTGACAGCTCGTATTCCGACGGGATACACATCCTCGCGATCGGGTCGTCCGGATCGTCACGGTCGACAAGATCAAGATAATACTGAGGTATACGCATCGGGAAGCGGTCAATGATACCCGCCATTTTCTCTACTTGTTCTTCTGAAATATCAAGTGCCTCTCCCAGCGCTTCAGCAGTCTCTATACTGTTCTTTATACCATCTGTCCACATATTGATACTCCTCCTGTATTACAAACTGCAAAAAGAGTTTTGTACTTATACATCGTGAATAGATTTTTATTATATCACAAATCTGAAATTATTTCTTCAGATTATTATTCAGCTTCCAGAGCGTGATCACACCAAGCAGTAAAGCAAGCACTACCATGATGATCGCGTACATGATCGCCGCCCCCATGATACCCTGCGATTTTACCAGCACTCCTGAGAGCACATACGCAGCGACAGCCGCGATCCCATAGCAGATTATCATGCTCTTCTGCTCCCGGATTATCGTTATCACCGTGCTGAAATACTGAGCATACGCCAGCGCGCCGCCGCCGATCATAACTATGCAGAGCTCTGTCTTGTAATCCGCAAGGTCAGTCCCGAATATCAGGCTGAGCATAGGGATCCCTATAGTCGCCGCCACCGCGAGCCCGAGCAGAGTCAGTCCGAGCACGAAGAGCATCTGCATCCTTATCCTTCTCCAGAGTTCTTTATGCTGCTCAGAAGATCCCGACAGCCAGAGCTCGGCATATGACTTTATTATCGGGTTGAAAATAAAGTTGGAAAGGAGCATGACCATAAACGCCGGCATGAATATCAGGTTGTACACCGCCTGTATCTCTTCGGTGAGATATGCGTCTATCGCGTATTTCGGCGCGTTGCTGATGTACATGTTGAGGAACAGGCTGGCGAACAGAGGAAAGCCGTCTACAGTCAGGGCTTTGATCGCGTCCGCACTGAACCTCGGGATGTATGTGTCACAGTACTTCCGGCCTGCCGCGACAGTCGTCAGCATCATGACGACGACCGACACCACAGCGCTCACAGCGACGGAGACAAGAAGATCCCCCGTGATGAAAAGCGTAACGATTATCGCCGCGACCTCAAGCACATAGCGGACAGCCGAGCTCTTCGTCGCGACGTCGAGCCGCCCCTTCTGCTGCATGTTCCCGTGGATCACGTCAGTATAGGCCTGCACAAGCTTGAGAACGCAGACAAGGAACACCACCGCCGCCTTATCGAACGAGTAGTCGTTGAACGCACAGCCGTAAAGACAGTATCCGAGCGAAGCCGCCATCATCGCGCCGCACGTGATGTACCGCATCCCGTTGTAATCCGCGAACTTGAACTCCTCGTTAACGTCGGATGCCTGGAAGCGCCTGAGCCCGTACAGCCCGATATAGAGCATGAGGCTAGCGACCGCAAAAGCTATGCTGAACACGCCCGCGTCCTTCATGCCGCCGAGCCTCGTTATGAACATCAGGCAGACCGGGCACTGGAGCGCAGAAAGCATAGCGTTTATGGCGTTCCATACATAAGCACTTCTCTTGACGTTATTCGTCTTCTCAAGCAGCTCTACTATCAAAATCTCCCCGCCTCATGATTCCAGCCGATAATAATCTATATTAATTATACCCCAGGCGGTGCACGCACGTCGAATTAAATAAAACTAATAAAATCGCGAAAAAAGAGATGGCCACAGATCACGCGGCCATCTCTATATATACCTTATGGTTGCCAAAAAGAACCGTCCTCATCGATAATCCCCGACGACACACTATTCTTTCCACACCAGGATATATCCGATGTTTCCTTTGCGCCCGCTGTAGAAGTCGCCGACTTTGTCGACTTTCTTTGTTGACGCGTTGAAGTACTTGCAGACCTTGCTGATCTTGCTGCTTGATGAGCTGGAGGTCGTGTTGAACTTGATGAGCCTGTTGTTCTTTCCCCATTTCTTGGCGGAGCCAAGGCAGGAGTCGCCGACGATGACTCGTCCGTTCTTGTCCAGGCTGAGCATGCACATCGTGTGAACTCCGCTTGAGTACACGCTTTTAGGAACTGTGAAAATCACAGGGTTCCCGCTTTCAAGATGTGCCTTGATCTCCTTTGCGGCGCTCTTCGCGGTGTATTCGTGGACATATTTATACTGCACGCCGTTTGCCTCCAGGACTTTCGCGATCCCCTTGAGGCCGATCGGCATCTGTTTCTTCAGTTTTTTGCTGAAGTTCGCCTTGAATGTCTGCTCGCCGACGACTGGCCTGATGACCTCTTCGATCACCATGTCAGGCGTGTAGTTCTTGTACTTCGGAACTGTCGCGTTAAGGACCGTTGTCAGGGCGCAGGTCGAGCAGCCGTGTGACTTGAGGTAGCCTTTGTATTTAGGATACTTGTACTCCAGAGAAGTAGCCTTCTGATAGTATACCTTGTACTTGAGCTTCTTCCCCGCCTGGTTCTTAACTGACAGTGAAATGCTCGTATTAAGATTCGTGTTCTTAGGAGCAATGAACTCGACGTTCGTGCTCGTATTCGTCTCCTCGTCCAGGTACTCCGTATCTATGTAATTCAGCGCCTGTCCGCACTTGCTGCATACAGACTGTCCGTCGACCTCAGAATATGAGTGAGTTGATGTCGCCGGTATATATCTCGCAGAGCTCTTCGGCGTTGACTTGATTATTCCCTGGATGCAGGAAGGCATTCTTGTGATGATCCCATCATAGATCTTGCCCTTGTTCGTCTTCGTCTTATAATACGCAGATCCGCATGAGCACTTGTAGCAAGCTGTGTACTCGACGCCTGCGCAAGGTGTAAGGTACGAGTCGAGCTTATACTTATGCTTATGTACGACAACAGACTTTACCGCACTCCATTCACCGCTGATCCTCTTGATCTTTCCCGTTTCCTTGTTGACCTTGTTATTCTGGGCCCTGACCATGAAATAGTACTTCTTACCCTTCTCAAGATTCTTTACCGTATATTTGACCTTCTTCGCCGATACGTTGATGGTCTTGGCTGATTTCGTGAACTTCTTGTTGCGCGCGTAGCTTATCTG